>JASJAN010000030.1 GCA_030066985.1 Desulfobacterales bacterium | reverse complement strand
GCCCATAAAATTATAAGTTTCTAGAGGGTGTGCCTAAGAAATGTTCGCTAAAGATCATGTCATATTAAAGTACACCTTATTTAGTACCAAAATCCTTAATTGTTATTGAAAATCCTTATTGATTTGGATATAAATGCTGGCACTCTAAAGCTGATTCTAAATTTGTAGCTGATCTGAAGTGGGTTCCATTCTAAGCGTCGACTCTCCTTTCTGACCTGACCTTCAAGCTTTTCCGAAATTGCACATAATGAGTTCAATTGTTTGAAACCTAAAAAAGGGGGTGCCTCTATGGCAGCAGAGCAAAACAAAATAATCGCCCGTCGTTATATAGAGGAAGTTTGGAGTGACGGAAAGATCGAGGCGGCTGATGCAATAATAAATGAAGACTTCCTTTTTCACGGGCCTATCAGAGAAGTAGAGGGTATTGAGGCATTCAAGCAATTTGTAGGTGCCATCCACTCTACCTTCCCTGATATTAATTTTTCTGTTGAAGATTTGGCTGCTGAAGAGGAGACGGTGGCAATTCGTTGGACAATGACCGGCACTCATAACAATGAATTTATGGGCATCGCTGCCACTGGAAAGCAATTTACGGTTAAAGGCGCAACTTTTACTCGTCTTTCCAATGAAAAAATGTCAGAAGCGTGGCTTTATTGGGACCGACTCGGAATGCTGGAACAGCTTGGTGTCACCCTTGCACAACAATAGTGCCAAAGCCAATATGCAGGATCAAGAAGCTGAAAATTCTGGCTGTGGAAGAGGATGCTCGCGTTAACATTCTACTGGAAGAAGCTATCGAGGACCTACTCAAAAAATACAAAAATAAATCTAAATAATATTCTGTTACGGAGGGCAGTATGCTCTAAGCTCCAAAACCCCATTTCTCAGATTGAGAGATGGGGTTTTTGTTTTTTGTGATATATGGATAGTATCTGTGATGATGATAAGCAGGAGACTCTGAAAATTCCTAACAGGCATTAAACAGGAGGATTTAAAATGAAAAAGTTACTGGCAGTTATCGTTGCGCTATCACTATTTTCCAACGTGATCTTCGCTTTTAACATGGACGAAGTTGTTGATGGCGTATGCGAATGTCGAAAAGAGTACTTGATCGAGTCAAAGAAGATAATGGATGCAATGAATAAAGCACAAGCTTCCGGGGACAGGTCCAAAATGAAGGCCATACAGAGTGAAATAACTGCTGTTACTGACGCAAATGATCTGTGCTATGACAATCTTGCAAAAAAATTTCCGGAAATTGATAAAAGCGAGAAACTTCAAGAAGAATTAGAGGCTAAAGCAGATGAGAAATGCCCCGGTCCGGAATATTAGAAATAAGTTAGTGAAAGTAAGGGGGCGCCCATATAAAAAAGGTACAAGGTTCAAGGTCTAACAAAAAAATTAATTGCGCCTGAAGACAACTGGCCCGATCCATTCTTTCCAAACCCATTGACATTAATGCGGATTTTTTGATAGATAAATAAACCATCACAATGCGCTAACCCCAATAACGAGGTAGCCATGCAATGAGTTCAAAACCCCATTTCTCTGACTGAGAGGTGGGGTTTTTTTGTTGGTGTATTTGCTTGATATCTAAAATTTCGCGGTTTTTCAGGCAGTTTCAATTTACAAGATAAGCAGCGCTACATAACCAATGGTTACTCGCCCGTTTAGAAAAAGATCATGGGTTTTTCGAAGCACCGAAAACTAATGTATTATCTATCAAAGGAGGAGTTAAGCATGAATATTGCCGTATTGAGCTGCAAAAACATTAAGGATGAAACTTGTATCGGCTGTCATCGTTGTTTAATGGGATTTGATAAAAAAGAAGGGGAGTTTGAAAGATACAAAGAGACGGACGCCAAGTTGAGGGGTTTGATTCATTGCGGCGGATGTCCGGGCGCATCACCGGTTCTTCGCCTAGTGGGACTAAAGACATGGATGACGCCTATGGGTGAGAGTATCGATGCAGTCCATATCGGGACTTGTCTGCTGGACAACTGCCCCCACAAAGACACGATCATCGACAAGGTAAAGGCAAAGGCCGGTGTCGAAGTGATTGAAGGGACCCATCCATATAGACCGGAGCAGGTGTTTGGCACCCCTTAGAAAAATGGGATTGGACGTCGGTAAGTGTTTGCTAATTAATAAGAAGAGTTAAAAAATAGGCTGATTTTTGGGCTTAGAAGGCCCATTTAAAAGGTAAAATAAACAGTTTAAGCGATGAAAGGCGCTGTGATTTTTCCAAATTTTTTCAGGCCTGAATAGAAAAATAGAACGAGCGTCCGTCTTTTTCCACATTTAATCTTAAAAACAGGGAGCTTACTACCATTTTGGGGGTAGATTTGGGAAAAACAAACATTCAGTCATTTTTGTCAGTTTTATTAAAAAGACTTTAATGATTTTGTTTGTCTCTATCGATGATGTGATACGCGACTAAATGTAAAAGCACTACCATTCCAAAAATCACTAAGCCAAATCCAATGATGGGTATGGAATTCACGACACTATACCTCTCTGAACCTAAAAATAATAGCTTTGGTGGCGCTAAAATGAGGCGGTTATAAATGAGGCTAAGCAAAAACTCAAAAGGCCTAGCCATCCTATGCAAATAAAAAATGCGATTGCAAAAGTTAAACCATTATTTAAATTATCGTTACTCTTTGAAAGTCCAAATTTAAGAAAAGTGTTAATGAAAGATTCCATGATGGGGCATCCTAGCAGTTTGAACAAAAAAATAAGGGAGCAACTCACTTTGAGCTCCCCCCTTGGGCAAAAGTTTGGGTGATTAACTATTGGTACAATTTAATATAATCATATCACAATTTCGCTAAAGATCAAAAAAATGGTGTTCGAAAATGGGGTCGGGCCACGCTAAGTGTTTGATAATTAATAAGAAGAGCTAAAAAACAGGTCTATTTTTGGGCTTAGAAACCACATTTTGGGGTTAAAATGGGCGTTTTAAGCAACATAAGCTTCAAAAACACTTGTAATTGGATCACCTTTCATTAAATATCTACCTCTTAGGACAAACCTGGTTCCTGCATTAAATCCATAACATTAACAAATGTTCCATAAACTGCCTCAATTTTTCAGGGAGGAGATAGAAATGAAAAACCATACCGAGGACAAGGATCTTAACAGGATAGAAAAAAGGGCCATAGAAGCCCTGGCGATTGCACCTGTTATCAAGGCAGTATCCCAACAGATTGGGCGAGATGAAGCGCTGGCCATATTACAGGAAGTCAACCAGCAAGAGGCATTCCAGCGCGGCAAAAATATGGCAGAGGAATTGGAACGAAACGGCATAGAAGAATTGGTTGATGAAGTAAGCGGATGGGGCCGGGGAGGCGTATGGGAAATGGACGTCTTGGAACAAACTTCAGCGACCTATTTTTTCAACGTTACGCGCTGCCCTTACTATGAGAAATACCGTGAACTCGGATTGGACGAATTCGGTGTGGAGTTGTCGTGTTGCCGCGATGAACCTTTTGCTAGGGGATTCAATCCCCAACTTAGACTAGTGCGGACCAAAACCATCATGGAAGGCTCCGATTATTGCGATTTTCGTTACTATCTGGAAGACAATTAATGTGGAAGTAAATTGGAGTGGCAGAGAAAGCAGGGGGACGCCCATTCTGTCAGTTGATTGGTTAACTCGTCCCAATTAAATCTGCTTCTCCCCAGTGAAATGGTCTTTACAGAATTTCACAGGGCAAGCTGATCTCTGGTGAGATATTTAACCCTGGTACCATCTTCCGGAGCTACAGTGCAGGCGGGATAAATTGATTAGTTAAATAAGTAAAAAACCATGAATCATGGCGGGTGTTGTCAACCGCCGCATCCCCATCGCCCGCAACAGGCTGGACAAAATCCGCAAAATGGTTGATGTCCAAAGCTTTGCGGTTTTTCAGGTATTCTCAATATACCACTACTTAATTTGAGATCGATGCAAAACTTTCTTCCCCTTGACAAAATACCACATTGTAGTAATTTTAGTTTTATAATTTCTGCCCCCACTTCCACCGCTAAATACTTAAATTGACTTTGTTTGAGCTGCAATACAGCTTTCTATCTGTGATAGGTTAATGCATACTGTTCCGTGTCTTGAGGATTACGATGAAAACGAATGCGCTAATCATCTTGTGGGTAATAGCCCTAATTATTTTGCTTGGGGGCTGCACAACCACTGGAAAAAGCCTTGATGATCTCGCTGCCGGTCCAAATCTCGACCCCAAATTTTTGGGTAATGCGGAACAACTGACTAAAAATGAACAACAGCAGCTTATCGATACACTTCCACCAAGTCTACAACCTCTCTCTGACGAGGTGGGAAGGTTATACATTGATGGCAATAGCTCACGGAGAGTTACGGTCGCAAGATCAAGTAGAGAGGTCCCCATCGAGTGGGGGCTTCCAATGCATAGCGGTTTGTATCTTCGGGCAGGTGAACGCCCTTTTAGTGACTGCCCGGTAGATGGCACACCAATTGAGGATGGTATACCGATCGTAGAAGCCGAAGATGCTTTTCCTCATGAGCCCAGAGATTATTACGCGCGCGATAGTGGAAGGGTCGACTGGAATATACTGAATCCTACCTATGAAATCTACCATACTTATTATTTTCAGGGTTGTCTTATCGATAGATTTACAGGAACATTCACAGGGGACTCAACCAATACCATTGCGGTCGAGATCGTTGGACAACTTCCCGACCTGGTGATTCACAATGCCTACATATACAACTCGGGGCCAAGGAAGGGTGAGATGCTACTCCTGGTTCGAGATTCGGAATCACGCTCCGATCTGAGAGGAGATACTTTCGACTATACCCTTCTTGCACGCCACGGCCGTACCGAAATCCTTTCCCATACCGGGACCGCAACATTTGATCCAGATTACGGTGGTATCATTGAAACGGGCGGAGGCTTTCGACTTCCCGCCGATGGGCGGCTTTTCCAGATCGAGATCTCAATAAATGAAAGCAGGTCCATATCAGAGTCAGATTACACAAACAATAGAAGCACTATTAGCTGGCAAGTCAATTTCCCTTCTATTCTTTCTTTTGAAAGTATCCACGTGAATGAAAACTGCGACAGGCGATCGCCTGGCGAATGGAGACTGGATGGACGGATAACAGTACGAAGTGGCGTGTATTTCGATCAATGGGCAATTGGCAGTCGCGAATATTTAGATACCGAAGATTTTACTCGCTATCCCTCCGAACCAGATAATAATCTCTTGGCGCTCCGGGTCGGCAATCATCCCGTAGATGCATCGCTGAGATTAGAAATCGGATTTTTCGATTGCAACAAGTTACGGTGCGGCGAGGAGTGGCGAGAACATCCATTTGGTCTAGCAAGGGACAGTTTCACTGGACATGCAGTAATATCATTTAGCCCGGATGATCGGAATCGGGGTGTAATTCATGAGGTGAGTATTGATAATGACGATTGCGGATTTACCGGAAGATTTCGACTCATGAATCCTGATCGGGCCAGGATCGAAGGATATGAGATAGACGCTGTTCTGCCGCCACACCCCTCTGAATGAACTTCTTTGTCTAGTAATATAGTTAAGGTCGGACCACGGCAAGTATATGATAAATTCTTATGAAAAGCAAAAAGAAGAGCCGTTATTGGGGCTTAAAACGGCCATATTAGGGCTAATATGAGCACTTTAAGCAATCGATGGATCTGTGATTTTTTAGAATCTTATTCTGGCCTAAATGCTAAATGTATAAATAGAGCGGACATCCCCCCCTTTTTCTTTATTCATTTTTTGAAGGCTTGCCAGCGATGCATGCAAACTCGCAGCGTCTGCAATACTTGACGCGTTTGCCCGGTTTATCCGTACTTTCTGCCTGCAGGACTTCAGCCTCATCGATATCCTTTTCCATCTGGATGTTGCATGTTGCCCGGCTGTAGCTGCCGTTGCGGCCGGGAAGGGTCAGCATTCCCATTTCGATGGATGAAAAAACGATATCGCTGTAGGCTTTCTGGGGACAGACCTTTCTGCATGGTTCCTTGCAGCCGTCGCAGGGATCAAACTGAATCGGGCCGGTCGGCTCGACTTCTGCTTCCAGAATCATCGCCCGCAGCCGAATTCTTGGACCGAACTCCGGTGTGACCAAAAGATTGTTTTTCCCAATACAGCCCAATCCCGCCATCACCGCTGCATCTTTGAGGAAAATGCCGCCTTTTTCGATATGGTAGGGGAGTTTGTGTGTTTTAATTTCAAATTTTTTTTCCAACCAGTCGGACAATTTATTATTTATGTGAATTAAAATTCGATTTCCGGGAGTGCCTGCCTGTCCATCCCACCAATCCAACTCCGGCGCATCCTTTTTGTGCTCAGCAGCAACCACCACCACCGATTTGGCATTTGCGGGCCAGGCAACTTGACCTAATTCGATACCTGCTGCAAGTTCGCGAGAGCCGACAGCGAAGTTGTGTTCCAACCTGGGATAGATGAAATGGGACGGAGACTGTTTTAGGAGCTTGGCGTCGGCGATACCGGCTAACGATGCGCCGAAAGATTTCGCTTGAGCAACAATTTGTTGAGAAATATCCGCTGGCGATGACGTCATATCAAGTTCCTTTTTATTTTGCCAATTCAAAACAAATAAGAAACTAACACTCTGATTCAGGCATTATTGGATCTTGTTCATTATAATGTCGATTACATCCAAAGGTGATTTTTTTGTGGCCTTAATCTGATTGAAATTTTTTTGCATACTAAAAAAGTAATTAACTGTTCCACCAACCGGAAATGAGATCTGCATACTATCAGGTGACACCTTGGCTTGATACCTGTCACAACTTGGCGGCATTGAGTATAAACCCGAACTCTTGCCCAAACAATATATAACTTTCGCAGATTTGGTATTGATTTCTTCCACGATCAAAGCGGTTTCGGTTGCATAATCGCTCCATTTACCTTCCCAGCAGCCGGAAAACGCGGCAAGCTCCTTTGGGATGCTTTCATCCGGGGTGATAATATCAATGTCATTGGGTAGGGGAACTTTTACATTCAGCCGAATTTCATCCCCGGCTTGAGAAATATCGCAAAGTGCCATCGATAAAAGAAGTACTAAAAGAAGAAAATTGCTGACGATCTTCATATCAAACCCCATCTAAAATGAGTGGTTTATTGGATAAAATCTATGATCGTTCGGGCAACATCATCTCTGTATTTGCTTTCAAATAGCTGCTCGGCATGCCAGGGCCCTTCGTATAGTTTTAGGATTTTAGGCTCAGATGTGTCTTCGTATAATTCCCGAATGCCGGATAATGGGCTGACGCTGTCACTTTTTGCAGCAATAAAAAGTTTCTTGATTTTATTCGTTTGAAGCGCTGAGCCGCTGTAGGGCCCGATAAGAATTATCTTTTCAATCAAGGCCTTTTGGGTTTCTGTCAGTGTATATTTTATTGTCGTTAATATCGTTCCTGCACCTATACTGCCTCCCACGAGCACTATTTTTTCAAAATTTTTTTGCTTTAAAAAGTCAATGGCACTCAAAAGGTCATTTTCACTTCGACCGTCTAATAAAAGAGAGGCAACATTAATTTTTTGAAGGCGCTTGGCCAAAAAGTAATAATTTTCTTTACCCGCCAGCCCTCCGGGCACTGAAACAACGACCTGTTTTTCTGCGCCATCGAAAAACGCTGCAGATACTTCGGTTCCATCTTTTAATTTTATTTTTATTACATCATCATCAGCGCCGAACGTTTTTGCACTGCAGAAAACTGTTTCGCCATATCCAATCGTGCCAATAAGGCAAATCAATCCTATTAGACATAATTTCAATTTATCCACGATTCATACCTCACCCATAATTTTAGTACACAAAAGGGATGTAATGCATGTGAATAACCATGAATATTACAAAACAGGTTATTATGTCAATTTTTGTAAATTTAACAAGGAAAGAGGAAAAGCAAGGCGACGCCTATAGGATTCGTTAATTGGTTAAATAGTACAAAACCATGAATCAGGGCGGGGGTGGCAACCGCCGCATCCACATCCAGTTCGAGCCTTTCAAAACCCCTTGACATTAATAGAGATTTATTGATAACCAAGATCCTATCTTTACAATGTGCTGACCCCCAAAATGAGGTAGCCATAGTAAAAATAGGCGCAAGGCGTCAGGCTCAAGTCTTAAATTTTAAGGTATTTTATCTAAATTCAAAACCCGAATCAAAGAAGCCGCGAAATGACACGAATACAGTAGCCCCATTTCTCTGAATGAGAGGTGGGGTTTTTTCTTATACCATTTACGTATCTGTAATTTGTGGATATTTAGAGGATTCTCAAAACATCAATTGACAATCAGATATCCAAATTTTTTAATAGATTTCCAACGTGCGATATATAACAGCTATCTGCAATGGTGCGGGTCGTTTGAGTTCAACGCAAATTCCAGAATTCCCTATGCTTTTGATCTCTAAGAAACTCAGATCTTATAAAAAATTTATCTCACGGAGGTGCCCCAAAAATGAGTAAAGAAGTTTACAAGCAAATGCTTGAGGTTATGAAAAAACGTGGCGGGTTTTATGCAGGTATGGACATACCTGAATTTTACGCGATGGTTGAGGCGCTTTTCACTGAGGAAGAAGCCAAGGTCAACAACGCCATGCCCCGAGAGTCTGCTACAGCCGAAGAGATTGCAAAGCTTATGGGCAGGGATGGAGCGGAGATCAAAATAATCCTGGAGGGGATGGCGGATAAAGGGCTCTGTAAAACATTTACGGATAAAGGCATCCGGTATTATCAAGGGGCGCCGTTTATGTTGGGAATTTTTGAATATCTATTTATGCCGGGCAGAACTACTGAGAGGGATAAAAACCTGGCTAAACTCATACACGCCTATAAAAAAGCCTTTAATTCCGCCAAGGGCCCAACAAAGGTGACATTTCCGACGACAAGGACAATCACCGTGGATAGGACCATTAAGGCAGGCAATGCCATCCATACCTATGACCAGGTACAGACCTATATTGATAAATATGATCAGATTTCAGTGGGTACCTGCTTTTGCCGTCACACCGCACAGTTGCGCGACGAAGATATTCACGGAATGCCAGCGGATGTGTGTATGTTTTTTGGCCGAGGGGCTGAATTTGCCATCGAAAGACTGGCGGCACGAAAGCTGACAAAAGAGGAGGCAAGAGTTGTGCTGGATCGGGCTGAAGAGGCCGGTCTGGTCCATATGACACGCAATACTACGGAGGATATTGAATTTCTCTGCAACTGCGACCGATGGCACTGTGAGGTTTTAACAAGCGTCTTGAAACAGAGCAGGCCAGGATTGATTTTTAACTCCGGCTTTCAGCCGGTTTTTGATCCCAACCTTTGTGATGCTTGCGAAACATGTATTGAACGCTGTCCGTCCGAGGCACTCACGATGAGTGAAAATGATGTTCCCCAGGTGAATCTTGACAGATGTTTCGGGTGTGCAATCTGTGCGACAGGCTGCCCAACGGAAGCTATTGTGATGGATGCCAAAGCAGATTTTCCGGTACCCCCGAAAGATACTAAAGAATTGGTTGCTGCCCTAAAGGCCAGTTTTGCCAAGCAGTCATAAAAAGCGATTTACTATTAATTAGGTAGTATAAGGGGACGCCCGTCATATTGGTTGACTGGTTAAATAGTTAAGAACCAGCGGGACGCCAATAAAATTATAAGTTTCTAGCTTAACCCCATCGGATCTTGCTAGCTCATGGCATAGGGTGAATTCAGAATGAAAAAAATAAGCAGCTTTGTAAAAATTTGTTTACCATTTATCATCGTTTTTTTAATCGTCATGATGGGGTTTTCAATCCGCAGCGGACAGTGTGAAGAGCTGCAAGATAACCCGGCGCTTGATGAGAAGGTAAAGCTGTTTTTGGAAAACACCAAAGGCAAATGGCAAGATTGGAACATCCCGTATGCTGATGGTAAAGTCCTTTATGATCTGATCATTAAAAACAAGTACACCAGGGCTGTCGAAATTGGCACTTCCACCGGGCTTTCAGCGATCTGGATAGCATGGGCGCTTAGCAAAACAGGGGGTAAACTCATAACGATTGAAATTCATGAAGGGCGATATCAAAAGGCGCTTGCCAATTTCAAAGAGGCCGGGCTTTCTGAATATATTGATGCACGCCTGGCAGATGCCCACGAGCTTGTGGAAAAGCTAGAGGGCCCCTTTGATTTTGTCTTTTCCGACGCGGATAAAGACTGGTATAAAAATTATTTCATAGCGCTCGCACCCAAACTTGAAGTTGGCGGTTGCTTTACGGCGCATAATGCAAGAAACAACTGGTCAGAAGGTATCGGTGAATTTATTGATTACGTAAAAGGTTTGCCCAATTTCAAAACGACAATTGATACAACCAGCAGTGCGGGAATTTCGATCAGCTATAAGATTGCAGAAAAGGATTAGGGGGATGCCCATTAAATTTATCACTAACAGGTATGAGGGATTGGGTAATGGGTATTAGGTGTCAGATACAACCGTGTAACTTGCTGCATCCCCTTCGCCTGTGAGCGCCTGGAAAGCATTC
The DNA here is from genome assembly GCA_030066985.1 of Desulfobacterales bacterium. NCBI lineage: Bacteria > Pseudomonadati > Thermodesulfobacteriota > Desulfobacteria > Desulfobacterales > Desulfobacterales bacterium. Next base: position 58,195 of record JASJAN010000030.1, on the reverse strand, counting down.
GTGAAATCCTTGCCCCCAAACCACGTTAGAAAAATTAATTGACAAATGCCACAATGTGATAAGCTTTCTGAAATAACTTTATCACAGACAGGGCAGAGTAGCGCTCGTTTATCCGGACAACACTCAGTTCGGCTTTTATTAAGGCGTCTTAACGCTCATAACTATTTGCAGATGCAAATCATAATTTAGTACTCATTTCAGGGGGTCAAATGAAATTATCCTGTGAACAATTATGTAAATTAAAGGAATCTTTTGCCAACTTAAAATGCCCTGAATGCTTCAGTGCACAGGTAGCACTTTGCGAAAAGGAAACTGAAAAAAATGCAACCTGTGATGAATGCGGCTGTGAGTTCAAGTTTAACCCCCAATTACCCGGTGGTGGTATGGAATAGATTTGAGATCTTTTTGTGGTTTACGCTTCTGGTAAAAATGGGGCCGGACCACAAAAAAAAGGGGCGCCCATAACCAAGGTTCAAAGGTTCAAGGTTCGGAGGTATAGGCCTTAGTGTTGAGGACTCGTCTTCGCCCCCTGGGCTTCCGTCTTCGCTCTATGAGCTACGCCGCGACAAGTCGCCGTGGCGAGTTGAGTTCAGTAATACTCGATTCGAAGTACCAGAAAACTGCCGCCTCCCCATCGCCCGCAATTTGTTGGATCATATCCGCAATATACTCTCCATTTAACAAACGCTGTACCTAGACTTCAATTTATACTTCATAGATACTGTAACAAAAGTTACCAAACTTGATGGCCGGTAAAATAGGCGGAACTATCTTGACCCTCATAATTAAGGATCATGCACCTGTTTACAACATTATTTAGAGTATGATAATCGAATTAAATGGAGGTACAATAATGACAACATTAAAAGGTTTGCTAATAGGTATTTGTATCGTCATTTTTTTTATTTCCTGTGCCGGTAAATCGCAAGTACCGTTCAACACCATGGTAGCGGAGGCAGATAGCCGTGTTGGGGAACCTGTGACTTTGGGGGGATATATTTTATATTCCAAAGCAAGAGGGGAACAGACAGATATTACGATCCTGCAAACCCCGCTGGATTGGAATACGAAACCCCAGACCAGGGATAAATCTGAAGGCAGATTCTTTGCTTCTCACAACGACATATTCGATTCGAATGATTACAGCCCTGATGACCGAATCACCGTGACCGGAACCATAGCCGGTCTGACTGAAGAAACGGTCGAGCACTGCCCCAGCCCGTGCCTCAAAATCGAGAGCAGTGATATACGCATGTGGCGGGAACATGAATATTATCCGCCTATGATGGGAGGAGGCCCCTAACGCTAATTTGTCAGAAAATGAAAATTGTAGTCGGAACACGCTAAGCGGTTGATAATCCATAAGAAGAGTTTAAAAAACCATTTTCGGGCCTAAACATATAAAATGAACAGACGCCCCCTTTGTTAATAGGTCCGACTTTTTCGCTGGATAAATAGGGAGATAACATGGAAACGTACATTATTCTGATATTGGCTGTTGCCAATGTGTTTGGTGTTATTGGCACCTGGATAACTGATGCCAGGGGAAAGAATTTTGCCGTGGGGTACGCGGCAGGATTTATCCTTGGACCGATTGGCATACTGGTCCTTAAACACTTTTTCCTCACAAAGAAAGCTTAGCATCTGTCTAGAAAGACAGTATGCCCTTTGTAAAAGTGGGGGACGCCCATAAAATTATAAGTTTCTAGCTGGCGTAAACAAAAAATTGTACGCTCATGGCTGAATATTAAAAATGGGGTCGCCCGTTAAAGGATCTGTCAAACTTAAACACACCATACCGGGCAGCCTTTCTATAAGAGAGGATTTGATGGAAAAAAGGAAGTGGACGTTTTTCTTCTGGCCTCCTGCTACTGACCCAAATTATAGAAAAATCATGATTCGAATGGGCAGTTTTATGTCCTTTTTTTTGGCAGCAATATGGGGAGTAGCACTTATTGGTGTTATCGCGAGCGCTATTTTTACAAAAGATTCCCTGTCGGTCGGTATTTTCTGGAATGCGCTAATTCATTTTACGGCCGCAGGCCTGATTGGCTGGGGGATCGTCAAAAAATTCAAGGCTGCTCCTGTTGCGGGATTGATAGTATCTGTTATCGCGCTAATTGAGAACCTGGTAAGCAATGGTTTCATACATATAGACACAGTTCTATACTTGAGTATGGCCTGGATGTTCCTTCTATCTGCCCGCGGGATTTTTGAACATCACAAGATTACGTCTGATTAGGATCTTTGAAAGAAAAAGTAGGGGGACGCCCATTATATTGGTTAAAAAGTAAATCCATGACTGAGTGCTGAGGATCCGGCGTCGTTTTGTCAAACTTCCGTCTTCGCATTTACATGCTGCGCCGTGACAAGGCGCCGCGGCAAGTAGGGTTTCATTTCCAAGCCTATAGTAGGTCCGCGCGGGTTTGGATCTAATGGGGTTGGGCCTAAATGCATAAATAGATCGGTCGGTCCTCTTTTCCTTTTTAATTAGCCTGCCTACTAATATAATTGCCATTACTCCGCTTCATATTTTTACTGTGCACCTTGCTTCATGAGCAGTTCCAGAACATCTTTTTCTTTATTGATATTCGCCAAATCCAAAGGAGTTGTGCCATACTCGGTAACCGCGTTCACATCTGCACCTTTTAAGATAAGCAGTTCCGCTACATCAGTATGTTTATTTATAATTGCCAAATGAAGAGGAGCCGCTCTATATTCATCGAGTGCATTTACATTGCCGCCTTTTAAGATAAGAATTTCCGCCACATCCTTGTAGCCAAGTTTTGCTGCCCTGTGCAAAGGGGTTTTTCCGTCTTTATCGACCGCATCTATATTAGCGCCATTTAAAATGAGCGTTTCCACCACATCCTTGTGCCCACTGTCTGTAGCCCAATGTATAGGATAAGTCATAGATTTTGTGCAGGCATTTACATCAGCACCCTTTGAGATAAGCAGTTGCACTACCTCCTTATGTCCTCTATCGGCAGCAAAATGCAGCGGGGTTACACCACCTGGGGCAGTCATATTTACATCGGCGCCTTCTGCAATCAAAAGATTTACTTTTTCAAGGTCCCCTCTTATTGCACAGTCGCATAGGGATTCTGCTGCAGCGTATCCGCCCAAGACAAAAACGATTGCACATACGCATAAGAGGGTATGTTCCCATCGTTTCCTTGATTTAAACATGATACACCTCCCTTTATTGGTTTAGTGTTGAAGCTAACCCAAACGCATCAATTAGCAGGCAGGCTAATATAAAGTGGGTCTTCCAGCTTGTTTTCACCTAATTTTCAAATTTTAATCTGAAAAAATTCCGTTTACTCGCGCAGGAAATGTAAACTAGAAGTGAGGTGTCGCTGCACAGCGAAGGGATAATAGAGAGTATTGAAAATGAAATTGAATTTACGGCGTCAAACTGAGCTTAAAGAAGCGTATATTTGGCTACCAAATACCGGAAAACTGACATTCGTGTCAAGAATAATCGATAAATGCTGCAAATGGGGTCGGGCCGCGGTAAGTACTGGTTTATTTGTAAGAACCGCTAAAAACGGGGTTGTTTTTAGCGCTTCTAAAAGATGGGCGCATCTGCGCTTGCTGTCCGCTTTTTTAAACCATCAGAAATTTTTTCTGCCGGTTCTCAAATCTATTTTTTTCGTAAAAAAACCATCTCAGATACTTTTGCGACGGTTTGCTCGTCCTGTGTGAGTTCCACCTGCACGCGGGCAATCCGTCCCTGGGTATCGATTACGCGCGCAGAAGCGATGACATCTTTTGCGGGATCCGCTGCTTTCAAAAACTGAACATCACAATTCAAGGGCAATCCAACATGTCCCAGGGAATTGGCGGCAGCTGCCATGGTTTGCTCAGCCAAGGTAAACAGGGCGCCCGTATGGGTATACCCCAAAAAATTGGGCAATTGATTGGTGCCCGGCAAACGGGCTGAGGCGCGACCGGCTTCAAACTCCGTAAACTGGATGGAAAGGGCGCGGGTTAAAGGGGAGGCTTCAAGGGCCTTGCGCAATGCTTCCAGATCTTCTTTTTTAATGGCATCGCGAACGGCTTTGGATTCTTTGCTTGATTCAGCTACCTGGCGTTTCTGGCGGTTTCGCTCTTCTACACCGCGGGTCAACCAGGAAACCGCCTCATTGTAGGGTGTCGGGATGTTGTATCGCCGGCCTTCGGATACGATGACTTCATTTAAGTTGCCAATCTCGGTGGGGCGACCGGCTTCAACATCCTGCAGCATGGAGACGCGGTTGTCCTTGGTAGAGCCAAAGGCCTTTAAGGAAAAATCAAGGGGATCGTCGAGCTCGGGTAGATCGATGCCTTTGGCGCGTGCCACCTGGCCCAGCTCGAGCGAGAGGGCTTCGATGATACTAACCGACGGCTCATGCTTTACAGCGACCCCGCCGGTCAGACCGGTCAGGGCGGCCACCACATTGGTTGAGACATTGGCAATGAGTTTCTTCCAGATGACGCTGTTGATGTCGCTTGTGGCATGCACGTCCAGACCCACCGACTGGAACTGCTCAACCATATTCTCAAATCCCGGACGGGATACCCCGTCATAAGGGCCGATCACCAGTAAAGGGCCGAGGCCCCCTACGTAGCGAACTTCATTCATGCTCACCGGCATCCCCGAATGGGCCGTGATACCGCCCACCACCCGTTCCGATCCGACGCTTTCGGCAATGGCCTCTAAATTCCCAAGGCCGTTTTGAACCGAAAGAACGATCGTGTCATCCCTTATCATTGGCCTGGCGCTCTTGATGGCCGATCCGGTATGGTAGCCTTTAACGGCTATCATGACCACGTCTTTATCTCCAACTTCGTCTACGTTGGAGGTAATGTCGATTCGCGAATGGGTTCGCTTGCCGTCAGGCCACTGAAGCCATAATCCCTCCTTATCGATAAGACGGACACGCTCTTCCAGCACCTCGATCAGCGTCACCTTGAACCCTTTTTCCAAAAAAAGACCGCCGAAGATCGATCCCAATACACCTGCGCCGACGATTGCTATTTCCATGGATAATCACCCAGCCAAGTTTTAAGGTTAACAGAGGAACTACAGTGTAGCAGACATCGGAAAATAATAAAGGGCAAAAATGAAAGCAGGGGGACGCCCATCGTATTGGTTGATCAGTTAAATTAGTAAAAAACTAGCAATCATAGTGGAGACGTCAATTGCCGCATCTTCATCGCTTGCAGCAGCTTGGACAAAATTCCAAAAATTCTGGGTGTTTGACGCTCTCCGTCCCAACTCCAATCCTGCAAAACCCCTTGACATTAAAACAGATTTTAGGATACTTAAATTTTGTTTAAATAATGCGCTAACCCCCATAATGAGGTAGGCATAGTAAAAAATAGGCGCAAGGCGTCAGGCTCAAGGCTTAACGGTTAAGGTATTTTATCTAAATTCATAACCCGAATCAAAGAAGCCGCTAAATGACACGGAAACAGTAGCCCTGCTTCTCTAATTGAGAGGCGGGGTTTATCATTTTTAAATCAAGACTAGCCTTATTAAAAGATCATCGTTAATCTATCATTAAATGAAAAATAAGCTCGGACGACGATAGCTATCACATAATGCAAGATAAGAGTTAAAAAATAGGCCAAAAATAATGGAAGAAATTTATGATGTTGTGGGCATCCCTTGGCGCAAAAGGAGGACCAGATGAAACAAGTGCTCATTCGGCTGGCAAGCGTTTTGGCAGTAATCATTATCCTGACCTTGCCTTGTCAGGCAGGTTCAGCATCCTCTTTTTTTAAAAAAGGAAAACAAGCCAAAGTTTTGACTGCTGAGAAAAGAAAGTCGATCTTCAAAATTGACGAAGAGGCGCTGGCTATCCGCAGTATTAAATTCGAACTGGCATATTTAAACAATCAATTGCGAGACCCGTCAGCGCTGGTTACAAAACTATCTTTGACAGCCCCCGATGCAGACCCTAAAAAGGTTTTGAAAGTTTTCAGACAACGAAAAGAAAAGCTAACCAAGCAGCTTCTTGAGCATGCAAAAAAAATAGCCAGTGGACAGAAAGCAAAAGGTAATATTCCATCCCCCTTAGCACGACCCTTTCCGCCGCCGCCTCCAGGAAAAACCCCGTACCCGATGGCCTCAGGTTCAATTGAAGATGCGATGAAAGAACTTGGGTGGTCTACCCAGCAGGGAAAATCCGAATTTTCAAGTCCATGTGAGATCCGTAAAGGATGGCTCACCCATCCGGAGCAGTTTTCTATTGGAGAATGGAAGGGCGCATGCGAGAGCTCATCGTCATGTGAAGGGGGGATGTCCTATCAAATGAATCAGGCAACGTTGCCCTTTTACGGTAAAATGACAAATGATGAGGATGAAAACGCCTATTATTATTTTTTTGCCGAATTAGGCTACAAGTTTCCGGCCCCTCTCTGTGACTCCTGGCTAACCTGGGAATTTGAGCTGGGAGCCGGTGCAGGAATGTCATCTGATGCAGGCAGCAGTGTGGTTTATCTTGATTGTCTCACATTGGAAATGGAGGACATTCACGTTGAGGGGCCAACCCAAACCATTTCTCCTTCGATACTGGGGGGAAGCGTACTTGAGGTAAGTGAGAATGCTGTCTGGGAAAGTATTGCACCAATGACCTTTACGGGGCGCATCAATGTGAAACAGAGAAAAGAAAGTGGTCTGATAGTCGGCCTTTTTGTTTTGATGATGGCCAATTCAGGTGAAACCATAACGACCGGGCAATATCAAATTTTCAATATGTTTGACGATTTCCACACCGGTGTACGCTATCGATTTGAGCCACATGAAAAGCCAATGTGATTGGGGGGCACCGCCTGCTGTACCCCATCGCCACAACCGTTTTAAGAAAATTTGCACAAACCCTGGAGTAGAGTAACTACCGCATCACACTTAAAATCTGGCATAAATTGCGATTATCCCCTCAATGGGCAAATAGATTTCATGCGCATTGATTGACAGCTTGCCGGGCCTGCCGTAATTTTTCAATGACAGCAATTAAATATGGAGGAATACGACCCATGAAAAAATTTGATGCCATTATCATTGGCACCGGTCAGGCGGGGCCGTCGCTGTCGGCAAGATTGGCCGGCGCAGGAATGAAGGTCGCAATTATCGAGCGGAAATTGTTCGGGGGTACGTGTGTTAACACCGGGTGTATTCCCACCAAAACGATGGTGGCCAGCGCCCGTGCTGCATACATGGCCAGACGTGCGGCTGATTTCGGCGTGATGATCGACGGCAGCGTTACGGTGGACATGAAAAAGGTCAAAGCACGCAAAGATGACGTGGCGGGCCGTTCCAATCATGAAGTGCCGGAATGGATGAAAAAGATATCCAACCTGACCGTCTTCAAAGGGCATGCCCGATTTGAAGGTCCCCGGAAGGTGAGCATCGGCAATGAGGTCCTGGAAGCAGGCAAGATATTTATCAATGTCGGTGGCCGGGCATTTGTGCCGCCCATGCCGGGGCTTGATCAGATCGATTATTTAACCAATTCCGGCATGATGCAGATCGACTATCTGCCGGAGCATCTGGTCATTATTGGCGGCAGCTATATTGGCCTTGAGTTTGCCCAGATGTACCGGCGGTTCGGCAGTCTGGTGACGGTTATTGAAATGGGATCCCGCCTGATTGCGCGCGATGATGAAGATGTATCTGAAGCGGTTAAAGACATTTTGCAAAACGAGGGGATCGACATTCGACTCGATGCCGAATGTATTGCCGTTGAAAAAAAGGGCGATGGTGTGCAGGTTAAGCTCGATTGCGAAAAGGGCGCTAAGGCCGTCAACGGCTCTCACCTGCTCCTGGCGGTCGGGCGCACACCCAACACCGATGATCTGGGCTTAGATAAAGCCGGAGTTGATACGGATGAACGCGGCTACGTCCAGGTGGATGACCAACTGCGCACCAATATGCCCGGCATATGGGCGCTGGGCGACTGCAATGGCAAGGGCGCGTTTACCCATACATCCTATAACGATTACGAGATCGTTGCCGCCAATTTATTGGATGATGACCCCCGTCGGGTCAGCGATCGCATTCTTTGCTACGGTTTATACATCGATCCGCCGCTGGGGCGCGCCGGAATGACAGAGGCGCAGGTAAAACAATCGGGGCGCAAGGCGCTGATTGGCAAAAGAGCCATGAAAAACATTGGCCGCGCCATTGAAAAAGGCGAAACCCAGGGGTTTATGAAAATTTTGGTGGATGCAGACAGCAAAGAGATTTTGGGTGCGGCCATTTTAGGCGTTGGCGGTGATGAGGCCATCCATTCTATTTTGGATGTCATGTATGCGAAACAACCTTACACGGTGATCCAACGCGCCATGCATATCCATCCCACCGTGTCAGAGCTGATACCGACCATGCTCGCAGAGCTGAAGCCATTGAAAGCTAATTCATAAAAAGGCGGGAAAACATGCAAAAATTATTTCGCTGCAGAAAATTGATGGGTTTATCCGTGTTGATTTCAACATGCTTACTATACTTTCCGGTATCCCCTTCCCGGGCCGCTATGATAACCACTGAATACGTTATTCATCATGAATCCAGTAAACACTCTGACCGCACGCAAATAAAAGCGTTTTTAGGAAAAGCGGATGTGATTGCCCAGATACAGGCCAATGGAATCAGTCACAAGGAAGCTCTGGCGCGGGTCGATAGCCTGACAGATAGCGAAATTGACGCGCTAGCCGGCCAGATGGATCAGATCCCGGCCGGAGCAGGAGGCAATGGATCGGGCGGCATGCTGTCTTTACTGGGCCTGGCCCTTTATGCCATTATCGCTGCTATTGTGTTATATTTTGCGTTTCGCGGTGATAAGGAAGAAAAACCGCATAAGGCTTCAGAGGCCAATTATAAAGTCATCAATGGGCTCGAATCACGCCACGAAGCTGACAATTTTTAAGAAAATGCAAAAAGTAGTCAACCACACGAAAGCGCATAATTTAATTGACCTACCCCGACTTTAGAGTTGCCGGCATATCCTAAAAGCCGTTTGAATGAATCCATCCCTGAAACATCTGGGTGGCGGTTTAGGCCTTAACTTCCTGATAAGCGCCAGCCGAATAGGTCAATTCATAGCTATGGCTGTATAGTTCGAGGATATTACCGAAGGGGTCTTCACAATATACCATTCGATATGGTTTCTCACCGGGGTAATACTCTCGAACCGGCATGCGCTGCTTGCCGCCATGTTCAACAATCTTTTCAGCAAGGCTTTCGATGTCAGGATCCTGAATACAGAAGTGAAAAATACCGGTTTTCCAATACTCAAAATTGTTTTTAGGATCCTCGGCGTTACGAAATTCAAAAATCTCAAGACCGATCTTGTCGCCCGTCGATAGGTGGGCGATTTTAAAACTTCCCCATCCTTTACCGAAAACATCGTTGCACATAATACCGATGGCACTGTCGTCTTCGGTAATTTCCGTTGGCGGCATTATTACATAGAAGCCGAATACTTCGGTATAAAATTTTACCGCTTTTTCAAGGTCGGTAACGGACAGGCCGATATGCGAAAAGGTTCTTGGAAATATCATGATTACCTCCTACTGTTATTTGGGGACTATTTTTCATGTAAAACTGGCAACTGTTCAATATAGTGCTAAATTGCAAGGCTTCAAGCGTGAATAGGAGGCGTATCTTGTTAAGGAAGACAAAGGCCTGAATGGTTCCTGTCCGTGCATTATCGTGCTTCCGTCCCCGCTCTGTCCAGCTCCGCCGTAACAAAATGCCGCGGCAAGCAGGGTTTTATTCCCAGTACGCATCAGTCGCCGCATTTAGATGCATACACATCTTTTATTGTTTTACTCTGCCAGGATTTCATCGAGCAATTCATTGACGCAAGTAATATACCGGTTCCATGTCGGCGCAAGCTCCTGATCTCTGTGTAGGCAATCGCAAAGATCGTTACAGATTTTTAATTTGCCGATCTGCCCTTCATATTCAACAACGCAATTTGTTCTGCATTGATTTCTACCCAAAGCAGCTGCACTAAGATCAGCCAGCGATTGATCATAAATGGGGGCAAAGTCTTCCGGCAGATTTCTAACGTCGGGGATGGGCTGATTTGCCACACAACCTGCTATGAGCATCAAGGACATTACGATACACAATGCATAAACGTTCTTCATCATGGGCCTCCTTTCGCGTGAGGTTTTACCGCAGCTGTGCCCGTTTACGTAAATGAAAATTATTGCGTTTGCTGTAGATAAAAATTTTTAAGATTATGTTTTTTTTGATTTCCGAGTTTTTTTTGCCTGTTCCTTTAAGGTAGGATCAGTTTCATCTTCTAATACAGCGGCGCAATCACTCCAGGCAGAATCGCAATCGCGTATACAGCCAATGCCGTCAAAATTTCCGTCGTCGATAAATTTGTCATCACATTTATCAATACAAAGAGTTTGCAAATCGTCACAGCATCCCCCTACATTATCCGGGTCCTTTTTTTTGCAGTGGTTATGCCAGGAAACTCCACTCGGCGCTCTTTGATTTTCTTGACCAACCCGCTCATCTACCGATCCATCTCCATAAATATTTATGATCATCTTTGCCTCCTATTAATCATTTAGGTTTTCATTCAAATAAAAAGCCCATACCATAGAAACGGCATGGGCTTTTGCAAGCGAGTCTTTGAACCACCATGAGAATCGCGTTGAAATATTATTGTGTGGGTATAGCACTTCGTTGAGTACGTCATTTTGCTTAGACCTCCTTTCAAGAAATCCAAGGCGGAGCTCAACGAATCATTATTTGAACTATGGGTCTGCGCGGTTTAGCAGCGCCTCAAAACGAAACTTTACGGTTGCGCAATGATAAGCTCTGGTATCACCTGCTTTCTATATATGTAGATTTATAGTTAAAAAATACTATGGCACAACGTGGCAGCTGTCAAGCTGCCGAAGAGATGGTTTAGCCGGTAAGGTTAAAAAAAGATTTAAGGGCTCAGATCGGCCCTATTATGTCTGTTTGTATATCTTTTATTGACATAAACATATCCAGTTTGATTTATTATATTTTCAGTCAGCTACCGACTATAATCTCCAGAAAAAAGAGCCTCAAACATGCCAAAGCGCCTCCCATTTCTCTGCGTCTTTTGCCTTTATGCATGTCTGTTTGCCATCGGATGTGCTTCAAAACCCGTTCTGAAAAATTCTGAACCGTTGCCGGAAATCGTCAAAGAATACAAAACGGTAAATATATATGGCCACATTCCGGGCATGCAAAATACCGGCGTGCGTCTTGAAAAAGGCGATCTTTATTCAATGTTTGGGACCGGCAGTATAAATGTATGGCCAAGCAACCCCGATAAAAAACGGTATGTATATTCACCCGGTGCCAATACACTGGCCAGGGAGGGGAAAAACCACGCTGTTCTTCTGTCTTATATGGACTTTTCAGGTTATATTCTAAAGGCATTTTATCCCGGGTATTTATACCTGGGCCTAACTGATGGGGGACATGACCGATACGGCAACGCCAAGCAAAAAGTTTATTTTATAGATAATTTGGGTTCGTTTAAAATCGATATCATCGTCTGGCAGCGGGATGACTTTGAAAAGATAGCTGATTTTTATGAATCATTGTACAAGCAGAATCCGAATAATCCACAAATTAAACTGGCCTCGGATCTCGCAAACAAGCGCCGAGCCGTGTACGTTGCTGAGAAAAAAGCAACCGAAGAATTGGTTAAAGTTGAAAAGCAAATAGAAGAAATAAAAAAGAAGGCTGAATCGCAAAAAGCTGAGCAGACCAAAAGTATTCCGGAAGAGAAAATTATTGCGCCTGATGCACCCGTAAAGCTAAGCGCGTCTGAACAGGAAGAGGTCAATTACCTTGAAAATAAGCTTGCTCAGCTGACGGCAACTTTAGCCCAGCTGGAAGAAATGAAATTGAAGTTTGAGGAGGAGAGAAAAAAGAGCGATCTTCTGGCCAAACAGCTTGAAGAAAAACAGGAAATACTCACAAAGCTGGAAGAAAGCTCGAAAACCCCGCCTGTTATCGTCGTGGCCACACCCAAAGATGGCATCACCACAGAGGCCCCCTTTATCAATCTTACAGGGGTAGCCATCGATGATCTGGGATTAAAAGAGCTGAACGTTTATGTAAATAATCGACTTATCGAAGATCCGGATGTCCGCGGATTGAAAATACAGGAAAGAGCGTATCCAAAAAGATTTGAATTCACCAGCCGTATTCCCCTTGATAAAGGCGCAAACCGGATTAAACTACATGCAATTGATGCTGATGGCCTTTTGACCGAGCGTGAACTGACGGTCACTAAAATTCAAATGCATCGGAATTTTTGGGCGGTTGTCATCGGTATTAACAGCTACCCTCAAATTCGACAGCTAAACTACGCTGACAACGATGCCAAAGCGTTCTATCAATACTTGATCGATTTTAATAAAATACCTCCGGAAAATGTTATTCTGCTGCTGAATGAAGATGCAAGGCTAACGAAGATAAGAAGCAGTCTGGGCACACATTTAAAGAACAAGGCTGGCAAAGAGGACATGGTAATTATCTATTTTGCCGGGCACGGGGCGACGGAAAAAGATGTCAGTAGCCCGGACGGTGATGGACTGGAAAAATACCTTCTGCCCTATGATGTGGATCCAAAAGACCTGTACGCCACAGCATTGCCGATGGCAGAAATTTCACGTATTTTCAAAAGGATCCAATCAGAGCGGCTCATTTTTATCGCCGACTCATGCTACAGTGGCGCCAGTGGAGGGCGCTCGATTAGCCTGAATGATATAAGATCAAACTTATCGGATGGCTTTTTGGATCGAATTGCAAGAGGTAAGGGCAAGATCATATTGACGGCCAGCGGTGCCAATGAGGTCAGTGCTGAAAAACCAAACCTTAAGCATGGCGTGTTTACATATTTTTTGTTGGAAGGTCTAAAAGGAAAAGCCGACACCGATCAGGATGGTTTAATTACGGTTGATGAGGCTTATCGATATGTATCGGAGCATGTCCCTGATGCCACAGATCAACAACAACACCCGGTAAAGAAAGGTGCTGTGGAAGGCCAACTCATTCTAGGTATCATCGAATAACAAATCAGGTAAAAGCAAGGGGACGCCCATAAAATTATAAGTTTCTTCATGCTTCCAATCTCTCCTATTCAATTTCAATTGCTTTACATCCTTAAGTTTTATTATAAAATACCGATACATAAACAATTCCGAGGTTATATACGTGTACCTTCTGATCCCAATTTTATAGAAATTAAAAATGGGGGCCGACTCTGATAAGCATTTTATAAGACCTAACAAGAGCTAAGCCAAAAGACAAAAATAAAACTAGAAACTTATAATTTTATGGGCGTCCCCCTAGTCGTCCCCCTAGTCATGCAAGTTAGGAGTTTTGCGTATGGGCATATGGTCACAGGCCAGGTCGCTGGCGGAGAAAACACCGGATGAGCGAAATAAATATGTTGATTTTCTGCGTGCGGTGTCGATTCTGTTCGTCATTACCGGCCATTGGCTGATCGCGACCGCATATGTCCAGAACGGTGCGCTGACTTACGGCGATTTACTGGATATCCAGCCGACAACCCGCTGGCTGACCTGGCTGTTTCAGGTCATGCCCATCTTTTTTATCGTTGGTGGTTATGCCAATGCCATTTCTTTGGACAGCGCGCGCCGCAGGGCAGTGGGCTATGCCGGCTGGCTGGCGGCGCGCCTGCATCGGCTGGTGACACCGGTGCTGTTGCTGCTGCTGGCCTGGGCGGGGATTGCGCTGGTGATGCATTTTGTGGGTGTCGGTCGCCAAATGATTCAGTTTTCCTCTCAGGCGGCATTGATCCCGATCTGGTTTCTGGCTATCTACATTATGGTCGTTATCCTGGCGCCCCTGACGCGCGGTGCCTGGCACCGCTGGGGCTTTTTATCATTCTGGGCCCTTGCGGCTGTTGCCGCACTGGTCGATCTGGCATTTTTTACCACCCGCCTGCAGTGGCTGGGATGGAGCAATTATTTCTGGATTTGGCTGGCCGTGCATCAGCTCGGCTATGCCTGGTACGATGGCCGTTTCAGCGGACCGAAGCAACTGCTGGTGTTATCGCTTCTGGGGCTGACCGCACTGGTGCTGATGATCTTTTTGGGGCCGTATCCGCTGGCGATGGCCGGCTCCCCGGGTGATGGTGTCAGCAATACTCTACCGCCCAAAGTGCCCTTGCTGGCCCTGGGGATCTTCCAGTTCGGATTGCTGCTGTCCATTGAAAAACCGATGCGGCGCCTGCTGCAGCGGGTTAACCTCTGGACGGCCACCGTTCTGGTCAACAGTATGATCATGACGATTTATTTATGGCATGTGACCGTGCTGTTCATTGTGGTAGGTCTGGCTTATCTGGCCGGCGGCATTGGGCTGACACTCGAGCCGGGCACTGCCGGCTGGTGGCTCCTGCAGCCCGTCTGGATGCTGGTATTGTATGTCTTTTTACTGCCCGTAGCGCTTGTGTTCGCGCCGGTCGAGCGGCGATCCCTGCCGGCCGGCAGAACGACGCAAACTGCCGAACAGCAGATCAGCGGCGCCGTCTTGCTTTGTCTGGGCATCGCCCTTCTCGCACTTTACGGTTATGGCGGCGGGCCGTGGCGCGGATTCGATCTTATGGCATTTGTGCTGATACTGGCAGGTGCGGGTGTCAGCGGTTTGCTGCCGCGACCCGGCAGAAAAAAGCCCTCGCAAGCATGATAAGCACTTGGTTATAGAAATACGCCCATCAAATTAGGTGAATCGTAAAACCCTGATCGCCAGTGACTGCCTTGAGAAAATTTGCATAATTTTTAGTGCCTGATACATTCATATTCAAAGCCGCTCCTCTCAACACCCCTTTCTTTCGCATCAGGCCCCTGCCGCACCCCTCAGCTTGCAGACTCCAGCAAAATGAATTATATTCCTATCTTTTCCTAACGACCTGCAAGGGACTTGTCATGCGCATCGAAGATAAGCTGGCCATCCTGGCGGATGCTGCTAAATATGACGTTTCATGTGCATCCAGTGGCAGCCGCAGGAAAAATTCGGGTCGCGGGCTGGGCAATGCGGCGCCCTCCGGCATCTGCCATACCTACACCGAGGACGGTCGCTGCGTTTCCCTGCTAAAAATACTGTTTACCAACTTTTGTATCTACGACTGCGCTTATTGTGTCAACCGGCTTGGAAACGATATTCCCCGCGCAGCTTTTTCAACGCGTGAAGTGGTTGCACTCACCATGGATTTTTATCGGCGCAACTACATCGAAGGCCTTTTTCTAAGCTCAGGCATCATGCGAAGTTCAAATGAAACTATGGAGCGGTTGGTTCGAACGGTGCAGACGCTTCGCCAGCAGGGATTCAACGGATACATCCATTTAAAATGCGTTCCCCACGCAGATCAGCGCCTGATTCGGCAGGCTGGGCTGTTCGCCGACCGCTTGAGTGTCAATATTGAGCTGCCCTCTGAAAAAAGCCTGAAACTGCTAACCCAAAAAAAGACCTATGACTCTGTCCTGGAGCCGATGGGCGTCATCCGCGAAACCATTGCTGAGGTGCGTCATGATCGCAAGCGGTTGCGACACGTGCCGCATTATGCGCCGGCCGGCCAAAGCACCCAGCTGATCATCGGTGCCAGCCCGGAATCCGATCACAAGATTCTGTCACTGGCCAACCAGCTGTATCATGATCAGGCGCTTAAGCGCGTCTATTACTCCGCCTACGTACCGGTGGGTGAGCCCGGGATGCAACTGCCAGACCTCAGCGAACCTCCATTGCAGCGTGAAAACCGCCTCTATCAAGCCGATTGGCTAATGCGATTGTACGGATTTGGTATCGATGATGTGATCAGCAACGAAGACCCTTATCTTGACCTGAAGATCGATCCAAAGCAGAGCTTTGCACTGCGGAACCCGTCATTGTTTCCGATCGACATCAATTCCGCCGATCAGCGGATGATTCTAAAGGTGCCGGGTATCGGGCTAACATCGGCCAAACGAATTGTGCGCCTGCGGCGCAAAGGGCGCATTCGGTTCGAGCACCTTAAGCAAATGGGGGTGGTTATCTCACGTGCTCAGCCATATATCCGATGTGATGGAATGCCTGGCACACAATGGAAAGGCACATTTTTAAAGGACCAATCTGCTAATTCTAAGCGCAAAGCAGCCGGCAGCACACCACCGGTCGGGCAATCGCGACTTGTTTTTGTAACTGACGGCTCTTTTGAGGGGCTTCTGACAGCGCTATTTGAGGTCTATGCTGCCAAGCAGCCGCCGGATGCCATTGAGACAGCCAATGGCCATCAAATGGGGCTTTTTGAAAGCCGGGTTTCGATCACTACGAATCTGGATAAGTCCGATCGCGTCTGGAAAGGCCTCAAATCGCATCTGGGTGTCAAACGACGCCGGATGCTGTTTGAAGCTTATCTGTCAAACAACCCCAAAGTGGAAACAGCCATATATCAATTTGTTTGGGATACCATACCTGGCCGCAAGGGCCGCAAAAATAAGGCACACCTAAACGCCCATATTCAAATCGAAAAACTTGCCCAGAAGGTGCGCCGCGAGGCACATCGGATGAAAGGATTTGTCCGATTTGAACAAACCGGTGAGGGTCAATATCTGGCCCTGATCGCTCCCCAGTTTGATGTTTTGCCGCTGGTGCGGCGGCATTTTGAAATGCGCTTTCGTGATCAGAGCTGGATCATTTACGACACGTCCAGAAACTACGGGCTGTGCTACGACCAGCAGCGGATGCGTGAGCTGCAATTTGATGCGGCCGAGGTGGAAGCGATTCGCCAAAACGAACCTGTCAGCGAACAGCTTTGTCAAAACCTGTGGCAACAATACTATGATGCTGTCAACATTCCGCAGCGCGACAACCCCAAGCTGCATTTGCGCCAGCTGCCGCGCCGCTACTGGCAATATCTTACCGAAAAGCAAACCTGATGCTTTTCCTAAGCGGGAAGGGTCCAATTTTGAACTGTGAATAGAAATATCCGCCTGCAGACAGGGTTGGTGTACTTTAATTATTGACATTTATGTCAAACTTATCCAGTCTTTAGAAAATTGAAACGGAATTGAAATAATATCCGAATCTTATGCCCGATGACAGCGGGATAGGAGAATACTATGGAACCTTTGGTCCTTACAAATGCGGCACTTTTGATCATCGATGTGCAGCAGGGCTTTGACGACCCCAAATGGGGACAAAGAAATAATCCTAATGCCGAAGCCAACATAGCGCAATTGATTCGTTTGTGGCGAAAAGACAAAAGACCGGTGATACATGTCCAGCATAGTTCCGTGGTGCCTGATTCACCGCTACAGCCTGATCTGCCCGGTTTTGAATTCAAGCCGGAAGCGACACCGGTTGAGGGTGAGCCGGTCTTCAGGAAAACCGTCAACAGTGCCTTTATCGGTACGAAACTCGAAACATATCTCAGGAGTAACGGGATAGAACATGTTGTGATTGTCGGCCTAACGACAGATCATTGCGTTTCAACAACAACTCGGATGGCCGGCAATCTTGGTTTTAAGGTATTACTGGTTTCAGATGCCACTGCGACCTTCGATCGAAAGGGTCCCGACGGCAAACTCTATCCTGCTGAAGATATCCATGCGGTTCACATCGCCAGCCTCAACGGTGAGTTTTGCAAAGTGATTACAACCGATTCAATTACTTCATCCTAAAAGCAGAAACAAACCAGTTGAAGCCGAATACAGAATCCGTGCTGTTTTTCGAATTTTTGTTGGTAAATTTGACCCTCATCATGACGCAGCATTAATCTGTTTCACTCAGTATGAGATCAAAACGAAGTTTCACCAATACCGGATGATATGAAAGATGCGCTTGTCAGAAAGGCGGCTGAGTTTGCCGCCCAAAAACATAAAGGCCAAATCCGCAAGGGTCGCAATGAATGCCCTTATATCGAGCACTTAAAATCGGTCGCCAGCGTGATTGCTGAAGTGGGCGGTATTGATGATCCCCACATACTGGCTGCCGCCTGGCTTCACGACACGCTCGAAGATACAGAAACCAGCCCAGAGGAGTTGGAGGCAGCTTTTGGCAAAAGGGTGCGCCGGCTGGTCGAAGAGGTCTCTGACGATAAATCCCTGCCGAAAGATGAAAGAAAGCAGCTGCAAATACGACACGCACCCGAGCTTTCGCCGGATGCTGTGCTTATCAAGCTCGGCGATAAGATATCCAATATCATTGACGTGACCCACACGCCCCCGCCCCAATGGACCCTGGAGCGTCGCCTTACATATCTAAATTGGGCCGCGACAGTGATCAATAAATGCCCCAAGGTCAATTCTGCTCTGGAACACTATTTTGCCGAGGTTCTTGGAGAAGGCCGCAGGGCACTGCGTGCAGATTAAACAGTCCTCCCGAAAGAAACGGGGCGCCCATAAAATTATACGATAATAGCCGAATATAACTTCGCGGAAGAAGGCGGCTTCGGTGTAAGATGGCCATTTCTATAAAGAATCAAGATGGGCCTGTTTTGATCGGATCTGAATCGGACATGGACTTGCGGATTAGTTTCAAACGCTGTATGACAGAAAATCATAAAATATCATAAGGAGGTTTCAGATGCCCTTCTGGCAGCGTTTGGTATTTACGTTAATCGTCATTGTGGTGGCCAGCTCTCTGGCGGGTTTGATCTGGCACAGAATGTTCGGCTTCAGCTTGCCCAGCTATGTCGGCGGTGTCATCGGCGGCCTGACAGCTGTGCCCTTTTGGGAGCTTTTGAAACGCATCAGTGCCAAGAAAAATGAATAAACGGGATCGATGCGCAATAAACATGCGGTATTGCCTTCTGCGGCAATAATACATCTAGAAACTTATAATTTTATGGGCGTCCCCCTAGTTGCTCACATTCTTGACCCCTCTTTGTTTTTCAGCTATCAATTTTGAAGTGAACACCGAATGGTTTTGCTAAAGGAGGATTTTTATGGGTTGGTTTGGAAAATTGGCTTTAGGATCATTGGGAATGTTGATCGGCGGGCCTATTGGCGCTATTGCCGGGGCAGCATTGGGGCATGTCCTGATTGATAAGCGGGTTGATTTGACCGGAGCGGATCCAAGGGCCATACCGCGACCGCAATTTGAGTATGCCGAGCAGACCCAGGCGACCTTTTTTATCAGCTTGTTTTCAATTTTGGGCAAGCTTTCCAAAATAGACGGGGTGGTCAGCAAAGAAGAAATTGCGGTTGTGCAGGATTTTATCAACAGCCTGCCGATTGACGAAACCGAAAAGCAATTTGCGCGTCAGGTTTTCAACGAAGCCAAAGACTCACCCTACCGCATCGAAGATTTTGCCAGCCAACTGTACCAGGCGGTCCAGAACCAACCCACACTGGTCTTGACCTATTTTGAGCTCCTGTTCCGGATCGTGGCGGCCGACGGCACCTATCATCCGGCTGAAGAAGCTGCTTTGAAACAAGTTAAAGTGATTTTTAACCTCAGCGACAAGCAATATGAGGATATCAAAGCGGTCTATTTCAATGATCTGGATAAGCACTACAAAATGCTCAACTGCTCACCTGAATCATCAAATGATGAAATCAAATCCAATTACAAAAAATTGGTCAAAGACTTTCATCCCGACGTCATTATCTCAAAAGGGCTTCCGGAGGAATTTATCGAATTTGCAGAAAAACGGTTCCGTGAAATCCAGGAAAGCTATGAAAAAATTGGGCAGGAACGAAACTTTTGATTTAAAGGAGTTGGGGCCACACTTTTATATACCTACGTAAAGAAAAAGCCATAAATGCCGACAAGGTGTAATAACTGTCAAAGGAAAATTAAGGCCGACGACGAGCACCATCATCAATCCAAGATATTGTGCGAAGAATGCTGGATGGCGGTGCGCGCAACGCGCCCGCGCAAAACCCACTGGCTGTATCTGAAGTCCATCAAAACCGATTATTTAATTTCGGCGAAAAAAGGGCATAAGTAGCGAAATGTGGATCACCATTGCGATTGTTGCGGCCACTGTTTTCCTTATTGGTTTCGTTCTGTTATCCGCCTTCGGGAGCTGGGGGCAACGCTGGGGCGCTACGCCCGAGGAGTTTGATATGCCGCTGCCCGGCGATGAATGGCTGGAAGGCGGGCCGCCGGTGCGCGTGCGCATGACAAGGGCCTTGTGGGTGGCGGCCCCACCGAAAGATGTCTGGCCCTGGCTGGTGCAGATGGGCCGCGGTGCGGGCTGGTACAGTTACGACCGTCTTGATAACGGCGGTCGTCTATCAGCCAGGCACCTGATTTCCTGGGTGCCCGAGCCCAAGCTGGGTGATGCAGGTCCCGTTGGCTATTTGCGTCACATCGAGTCGGGCCGGGAGTTGGGGTGGTGGCTCAAGGGCGGGCAGTTTTTCGGCGCTTACGTTCGAAACGTCATGTTTTACCGGGTGACCGGCGACGGAAACCGCACCCGCCTGCTGAGCAGGATGCAGGCTGATGCCCGCGGTTTTTTCGCCAAATGGGCCTGCTGGCTGTATCGAATCATCGACAGCATCATGGCGCGCCGGCAGCTGCTGGGCATCAAAAAGCGGGCTGAGCTATTCGGGACCCGCACTGCAGATCCGGAGCACCCTGAGACGGGCGCACGGGATCAATTCCAACTCTATCAGGCGATTTATGCCTCGGGGGAACAAGTCGGCGCTGCGAACCGGGAAGACGCCGCGATCTGGCATCAAGCGGCCATCGAAGACGGCGTGATCAAACCCTGATATGATAGATCGGGTGGACAGAAAGCTATAAACCCATAGGATGGATGCGGTATGAAAGAATTTAAAAATAAGGTTGTTGTTATTACGGGAGCCGCCAGCGGTATCGGGCTGGGTCTGGCAAAATTGAGTGTTGAAAAACAAATGAAGGTGGTTTTGGCCGATGTGGAGGCCGAGGCCCTGGAAAAAGCCGCATCCGAATTTACAACCGCCGGAGCGGATGTGACTGCTGTGGTCACCGATGTTGCCAAACTCGAGGATGTCAAAAACCTGGCGCAAAAAGTTGTCGATACTTATCAAAGCATAGACCTGCTAATCAACAACGCCGGTGTTGCTGCCGGCGCGGCGTTGTGGGAAAGCACATTAAATGATTGTGATTGGGTAATTGGTGTTAACATGTGGGGCGTGATCAACTGTATACGCGAATTTGTCCCCCTCATGCTCGAGCAGAATACCGCCGGTCATATCGTCAACACCTCATCGATAACAGGACTGACGACCTTTCATCCCTCGGCCCTTTATCAGCTGACCAAACATGGTATCGTGGCCATTTCAGAGCAGCTCTATCACGATCTGGCCATCAGGGGCGCCAAAATCACTGTGTCGGTGCTGTGCCCGGGATTTGTGGCCACGCAGATCATGGATGCCGAGCGTAATCGGCCCGAAGCATACCGAAATGATCCTTCCGCCAGCGAACCCAATTCGCGAATGGAAGAATTGGAAGTCATATTTCGGCATATGATCGAAAACGGGATGTCGCCTGCAGCTGTGGCGGAAAAGGTATTTGAGGCTATTGCCGAGGAAAAGTTTTTTATTTTCACGCATCCGGAATTGAAACCTCAGATTCAGTCGCGCATGGAGGACATTCTTAAAGAACGCAACCCGGTCCTTCCTCCCTTGGACCAGCCGTAATTTATTACCGCAGAGGCGCAGAGTTTGCAGAGATATTTTTAATTTTGCTTTCCGTTGACCAGCCGTCGCTAAAGCTATGGCCTGGCAGGGAGGACGGAAAGCAAAAAAAAATCTGCCTACGCAAGTATTATACAAACCATGATCATCATCCCTTTACTGCTATTTTGGTAACATTTAAGTGGCTCAATTAGTAATACGGCTGAGAATAAATTGTTTTACCCGCAGGCTTGAGATGGTTTTGCCTTGTCGGCGTCTCAACGACAAGGCAAAAAAAATTTTCTCTCTGCGACCTCTGCGTCTTTGCGGTGAGTATTAAAACATTGAATCCCCCTGCATTTGTATTTTTTGTTTAAGTTAGGAGCGGTTACGGCGATAATTATCATATAACCACCAGATATGCGGCTAAGTTTTCCTGATTGACAGGACGGGCTATAGGAAGTCAGCAGACTGGAGGCTAAAAATATTTTCAAAGAGGATCAAGATGAAAAGACCGACATGGGTGACCGCGGTGGGGGTTTTGGGTATCATTTTTGCCTGTCTTGGCATTTTAGGCGCCGGGCAGGAAATGCTAATGCCTAAATTAATGAAGATGCAACAGGAAATGTTTACCGATTTTGGAGAGATGATTGAAGCCGAAATGGAAAAGGAAAGAGCCAAGCAATCCTATAATGGAGAGCAACCTCCGGGCGGTGATGAATTTCCGATGGGCTTTTTTGATTCAATTATTAATATATTTGATTTTCCTGAATGGTATGGTACATGGTCAATCATAGCGGGGATTCTGAAACTGCTCGTCTGTGCATTTTTTCTGTTGGCATCAATTCAATTGCTGCAATTAAAACCATCTTCGATTCATTTATTTTACGGGGCCGCCGGTGCAAGTATCGCATTGGGCGTTCTTAAGGGGGCTATTGCATTATCGGCTGGTTCTTTTATTGCTACGGCCATGATGATTGGCGGCGTTTTTGGCATCATCATTGATATCATCTTAATAATTGTTGTTGTGACCGGAGACAAATCCGCTTTTTATCAGCAGGTTCAGCCACCCATGCCGCCTCCCATACCGCTAAATAGGTAAGCGCTATTTCAAAAGTGCATCAATTACTCTTGGGTTGAGCCCGTTTCCCGCTTGTCCGCCTTTGGTGGGTTAGCCCGTTAATTCTAAAATCAGATATTTTACCCATTTTCAGCGAATTACCGGAGTAACCGACTAACCTGAAATTTTGCACTATCATTGTTAAGCAGTCTTCATCTTTATGTAGTCTCCATCGATATACCTTAAAACGCTTCGCCTGCATGAATTAAAGGGGGAAAATATGATATCTTTCTTCCACGTCGTCGGAATCATTTTTGTTGTCCTGTTTGTGATCATCAGCGTTCTATTTATTCTGTATCTGATTTTCAGAAAAGATGTTACGCCGCTGATGGTCGACGAGGACATGCCGATTCTTTTGCCGTTGCCGATTCCCACCAAAAACAGGCCGTTCCTCATGCGGTTGCTGGTGTGGCTGTTTGATATTCGCAAGTGGCGGCTCAAAAAGAACTGGCATTTCCTGCGGGAAAATGGTGATGAGATCGTGCTTCCCATCGATTTCGAGTTTGACGGCGCCTCCATCCCCCGTATTTTCTGGGCCATTCTCAGCCCGGTGGGTTTGCTCTTAATTCCCGGTTTGATTCATGACTACGGCTACCGCTACAATCAATTATGGTTCATAAATGCAAGCGGTCAAATTGCACCCTATATGAAAGACGCCGGGCGCAAGGCGTGGGATGATCTGTTCAGAGAGGTGGGCATCCAGGTCAATGGTTTTGCGATCATTGATTTTATCGCCTGGGTGGGCGTGCGCCTGGGCGGAATTTTTGCGTGGCGCAAACACCGGCAGGATAATGAAACCCCCATACCGCCTGTTTTGTAATGGGCAATGCCGGACTGCCTCAATTTCTCACTTATAATACACTTTATTATTATATGATTCCTGTGTTGGGACTATTAGCGGCTATCTGTTAATTGAAATGCCGTCGACCATAGTTATGTTAGATCAATGAAAAACAAAATCCTGATTGCTGCTGTTGTGATTGTGGTGGTGGGTTGCAGTACCCGGTTTATATATTTTCACCTGGACTGGCTGATTCCGTGGTACATCAGCGATTATATTTCTCTGGACAGCGAGCAGAAAAACATGCTCGAAAAGCGCCTGCTGGCGCAGCTGGAATGGCATTGCCGCACCCAGTTGCCGGTCTATGCCGAGGCCCTGCGCGTACTGGGAAATGATGTTGCCGATCCGGCAAATCCCATCGATGTTGAACGTCTAAGGTTTCACTATGCCCGCTTTATGGAACTGTGGCAAGCCCTGTTGCGTGAAATCGCTTCGGATGTTACCGACTTGCTGTTGACCGCGTCAGATGAGCAAATCGATGAGCTGTTTGCCAATCTGGCAAGCCGTAATCAGGAGTTCAGGGAAAAATATGTTGATTTACCTGCAAATGAATTGGATAAAAACCGGCAGGCGCAGATGCTCAAAAGGGTGGATTATTGGATATCAGATCCCACCGCGTTGCAAATACAGGCTGTTGCCGAATGGAATGCCACCCTGATGCCCATTGCCGAACAGTGGCTGCAAAACCGCGAAAGGACCCAGGCCCATGCGCGCACGGTGCTGGAAAAGCGCGACGACAGCCTTGAATTTCGCAAAGAAATGTTTGATCTAATCGTTTATTCCGAGCGTCTGCGGCCGGAAGCCTATCAGCAAAAAATCGATTTCAATACCGACGTCACCCTCAAGTTAATGGTTCAACTGGATCGTCTGCTAACGGACGAACAGCGGCAGCATTTTATAAAGCGAATTGAATCTTTGGCTTCTGATTTGGATAGCATCAGCTGCGACCCGTACACGATAAAAACAGAAAACAAGCGCATACGTGCCCGATAAATGTTGCGGAATCCAAGGGGCGTCCTTCCGTTTATTAATTTTGCAACACTTCAGGAAAATGATGATGAGCGATTCAACCTACCCGTATGTCAATCATATGAACATTTTGCATCAAGCACTCGAACGGATCGATATTGCGGCATTGGTCAACGCATGCAAGGATAAGTGGTACAACCAGACCCTTTGCCGGGTGAACGATTCGGTTGTTCGACTGGGCATTGTCGAGGGTGAATATCACTGGCATAAACATGAAAAAGAAGATGAATTCTTTTTGACGCTTGAGGGCAAGCTCATAATTGATATTAAAAACAGCGACTCGATTGAACTAAAACCCCAACAGGGGTATGTTGTTCCCAAAGGGGTGGTGCACAAAACCCGTGCGCCGCAAAAAACGGTCATCTTAATGATCGAAAGTGCCGGTATCGTTCCCACCGGCGATGTTTAGCTTCCATCTGATACCGAAATGAGGTCGTGACGAATGCAGCCGATAGGAAAAAACACATGGAAATGGGTGATAATCGCAACGGGGATGCGGATATCTTTTTTTACAAAAGCGGCAGATAACCTGTTGTTTGAATATATTGAACGGATAAAACCGAGGAATTGAGCGATGAACACCGTTTTTCTGATCGGCATTGCCGTTATGGCCGGGGTTGCGGTTACACTGCAGGCGCAGTTTATGGGGTTGCTGGATCGTTCTCTGGGAACCCTGACCGGCGTGTTTATCACTTATGCCGGCGGCGGATTTGTGATTGCCATGCTGATGGCCGCCTTGCGCGGCGGCAATCTTAAAAGCTGGCAAAGCGTGCCCTGGTATGCTTTTTCTGCCGGGGTGCTGGGTCTTGTGATTGTCGGATCCATCGGGTATGTGGTGCCGCGCCTGGGGGTGGCCAAAGGATTTACCCTGATCGTTGCCTCGCAGTTTTTGATTGCCGCATTGATCGATCATTTCGGCTTTTTGGGTGCTGCGGTGCGCCCGATGGACTTGACGCGCTCGCTGGGTCTTTGCTGCATGCTGCTGGGGGTCTGGCTGGTGGTGAAATAAACCGGATCGGCGGGCGCAGCGCACGTCCTGATTTGATCTTGAGGCTTTAAATTAAAATTCGGTTCTACCGATCCAACGCTAAAGGAGATAAAACCATGCCGTTTGTAAACATCAAAGTCACCAGGGAGGGTGTCACTTCAGAGGAAAAAGCGCAATTGATTTTAGGGGCCACCAAACTCCTTGAGGATGTTTTAGGCAAAAATCCCGCTACCACTGTCGTGGTCATCGATGAAGTTGACACCGATAATTGGGGCATTGGCGGGGAAACAGTCACAGTTAGACGGCAACGCGGAGAGTGATATCATTGACTGTAATGAATCGAAAACAGAGGTTAAGGGCCTGCGCTGCTATGGTTTCGATGCTAGCGCTAGTGGTCGTTTTTGCCTGCGCGCATTCGAAAAAGCAGACCGGCAGCTCCGTGCGTCACGACGGGCGTGAGCGCTATTATATCTTGCATCAGCCGTCCGGCCAGACGTCGCATCCGGGCAAACGGCCGCTGCTGCTGGTGCTGCACGGCGGCGGCGGAACGAATCAAAATATGCTGCGGCTGACCGACAGCCGCTTCAACGCGCTGGCCGACCGCGACGGCTTTTATGTGGTGTATCCCCAGGGCATTGACAAATCCTGGAATGACGGTCGGCCGGATAATATTTCTGGAGCGCACCGCAAAGGCATCGATGACGTCGGGTTTTTGCAAGCGCTGATTGCGGATCTGAGCACGCGCTATCCGATTGATGAGCGGCGCATCTTTGTAACCGGTATTTCAAACGGCGGGCTGATGTCATTTCAGCTAGCCTGCAGCCAGCCCGATACCATTCGTGCGATTGCCCCGGTAACCGCCCAGATTCCGGTGGCCATCACCCCGCTGTGCACCGCAGATTCGACTGTCAGCCTGGCGATTTTCAACGGCACCGAAGATCCGCTGGTGCCTTACAACGGCGGGCAAATCAAAGCATTTCGCCGCAAACGGGGTGCGGTGCTCTCAACCGATGAAACCATCCGGATCTGGCGCCAAAAAAACCGCTGCAGCCCGCAGGCCACCACCACCCAGCTTGCCGATCGGGCTGATGATGGCACCCGCGTGACCAAAATCGAATATGATTTGTGTGAAGATGAATCAAAGGTCGTGCTGTATCGGATCGATGGCGGCGGCCATACCTGGCCGGATGGACTTCAGTATCTGCCGGAATGGTTGGTGGGCCGCACAACCCGCGATATCAACGGCTGTGATGAGATCTGGGGATTTTTCAAAAGCCTAAAATAAGACCCTGGCATCGGCCAAAAGATAAAGACCCCGCGGATTGCCCGGCAATCCGGCGGGGTCTTTGCACTTCGCACATGTTACGGATGCAGTGGGTTTACAGGCTGATATTCATGTGACGAAGCGTTTCGTGGGTTAAACCACCTTCAGCGAGGTTGTTGGCCCGCTGGTAGGATTTGAGCGCAGCCTGAGTATCGCGCCCAATGACGCCGTCGATGCGTCCGGGATTATGCCCGGCATCGCGCAGTCCCATCTGGACTTGCCTGATAATCGAAGCGTTGACATTGGTTTCACACAGGATTCGCCGCCATTCCATGTGGCCGTCGCTAATCTTTTCGGTCCGCGTAATGGTCTGGTATTCAGCAGGAATGGTAGTTTTACGTTCCTGCGCCGCTGACAGCATTTTACGGACTTTAACGGTCTTGTATTCGGCCGGAATTTCGACTCTGCGTTCTTTTGGCGGTTCCACCATAACTCTTTTTTTGATGGTTTTATATTCAGCAGGTACGAAGAGCTCCTTAGTGGTCGGCGGGCTGACCATCACTCGTTTGGATACGGTTTTATATGTGGCCGGTACTTCCACCAGGCACATAATCTCACCGGTGGCATGATCGATTTTTTCAATCGGACCACGGCCTTTCTTCCAAACGGTATGGGCCTCTTTGACCAGAACCCGTTCCTGCCGCATTTCATACTGTGCCGGTACTTCAACCAATCGCTTGGATTCCGGTTTGACCAACACCTTTTCTTCAACCCATTGATACTGGGCGGGGATGATTTCCATCCGCTGTGAAGCTTCTTTAACCAGAACGCTTTGCTCTTCCCACGTATACTGGGCCGGGATGAGCTCCAGACGTTCGGATTCGCCGCGTTTCAAAACCTGCTCGCTAACTGTCCGATACTGGGGGGCAATGAATGTTCTTGCCCAGCATTCGCCCGCCTTGGCATTGGGTGGAAAAAGACTGCTTCCGGAATGAGAAGCGCTCATGTCGGCAGAACCGGCATTGGCTGCGCGTTGCTCGGCAGCCGCAGCAGCCTCGTTCGACATCTTCAGCTCTTTCTTATAGACTTCGATAATCTTTTCTTTTTCCTGATTATCAGCGCGCAGTTGATCGATCTTTTTGTTTTTTTCATTGAGTTTGGTTTCATATTTACTGGCCATTGTATTGTTGCTGCTGGATGCACAGCCGGTCAGCATGGCAGCCGCAACCCCAATGGCAACAATACCAATTATTGAGGTTACAGGTCGTTTCATTATTTACCTCCTCTTCCAATGTTTGTGTTTCGGCACGCAAAATGTTCGCACCACTTCTACCAACTTTAACTTCTGCCTATTACATTGTGGCAAAATTCTTGCCGGACGACGAACTGTCGACCCGTTATTTTTTTAACAAGCTTATATAATTAGATAAATTTGTTTAGAAAATTATTCGATACGTTAAAATGAAGGACCAAAAATGGGGGATATTACGCGGTTGGCGGTGATATAACCCCGATTTACAGGAAGGAAAGTCCAAAGAAAGGTCACAGGGGCATCTAAATCCAAAATATCAAAAATCAAATTCAATTCGACGGCGCTCATCGCTGGCCAAACAAATTCCAAATCTCAATTTTCAATGATTCAAACCTTTGGCATTTTGAATTTGGTTTTTGCCCTTCGACCCTGCTCAGGATCGAACTATTTGATTTTTGTGTTTTGGGATTTGGAATTTTTTTTTAAGATCTTAGATGAAGGTAGAGATAGTAATCCGCAATTGGCGTTAATAGGATGGAGGCAACCCTAGCGTGCCACCACAATCAGCAGCGAGTTTTGCAGGCGCTTTTGCAGGGCAGCCATGTTTTCCGGCTGGTGGGGCAGGGTTTGCAGGGTAGCCGCGGGCGCTTCCAGCTTGCTGAGGATTTCAGATAGCCGCGCTATTTTTGTGGCGCAACTGGCGTTTTCATACACACGGGTTTCACCGGTTTGCTTGTGTTTGACAGCGATCATCGAGCGCACAACGCCCACCACCTCACCACGCATGTTGAGCAGCGGACCGCCGCTGTTGCCGGGCTGAATGGGGACCGTTGTTTGATAGCTGGCCGAGTCATTTTCCAGGCCGGACAATTTGCTGATTTCCCCATCTGTCAGTTTGGGATCGACACCCATCTCATCAATACGGGGAAAGCCGATGGTAAAAACTTTGTCACCAACATCAATTTCGTCGGTGGCTAGCGGCAAAGCCGGCGGCAGTTGCGCGATGTCGCCCACCTGTAAAATGGCAATATCGTGTAGCGCATCTGACAGAATCGGCTGGGCTTTAATCTTTTGACCGGATGCGTCCAACAGGAAAATTTCAGCGGCCGACGCCACCACGTGATGATTGGTAATCACATAGCCTGCTGAGATCGGCCATCCGGTGCCTAAAGAAGCCCCGTTAAATGGCGCCAGGCGGTTGCCGGTGGCCGGGCCTTGCTTTTTGCCGTCGATTTTGCAGCTGAGCTGTTCGGCCAGGGGATGATCGCCGGCAAGTTCTGCGATGGAACCATAGGCCTGGCGGGCACCGCTGAGGTTATCATTTTTTAAATGCGTCAACCCGCTTTTATAAAGCCAGCCGATGGCAACGTCCAGGTTGCGGGTTTCAGCCACATCTTCTTCCCGGGCGCTACTGGCATTGAGCATGCCCAGGCTGTATTGGGCAATGGCCAGGTCCTGTTCGGCGGCTTTCAGGTACCAGGTTTTGGCCTGATTGCGGTCGCCACGAACCCCACGTCCCTCGGCGTACATGTTGGCCACATTATACTGGGCATAGGGGTTGCCCCGCTGGGCGGCAGCAAAAAACAGCTCAAAGGCTTTGGATGGGTTTTCGGTTGTGCCCCGCCCGGCATCGTACATGGCTCCCAGATTGACCTGGGCCAGCTCATGACCCTGTTCGGCCAGTGCCTGCCAGATCTCAAAGGCCTTAGTATAGTGCCCGGCATCATAGGCCTGCCATCCCTGGTCGTAGCGGGACTCCGATAAGGTTGATTTTGCAGGGGTTAAATTGGGGGATAGAAAAAGCAGAAAGCATATGGCCGCTACTGTCATCGGCCAGCGAAGTTGTGTCATACGGGCGGTTTCTCCATTCCGAATCAGATAATATCATTATAGTCGAAATTTTTCAAATCGTCAATTTTGGTGGATACAATACCCGCGCGCCCGGCAGCGGCATCAAATCATATTATAAATTTAATAGCTTACCGCGGACTTTTTTGCATTTTCAGCCACAATATGAGAAAATGTGAGGTATCATCCGCACAATCGGCAAAAAAGGAGGAGGGTATGCAAGTATTTAGTGACGGACGGGATTCCGGTGACCTGGGGCCGGATGGCAGTGTCGATCGTAACCGCGCGATTTTAAACTACATCCGCAAATCAATGCGGGCGACCTGGCCCTGGACCCGATTTTTGTCGATATTGGGATTTATCGGTACCGGGCTGACGATTCTGGCCGGTCTTGGCATGATTATCGGTGAAAGTATTATCCCGGTTTCAGAAAAAACACCGCCCCTGCTGCTGATGGGCATCCTGTACATTCTGAGCAGTGTGATTTATCTGATCCCATCGATCTGGCTGTCAAAGTACGCGACCGCCATCAGCGCTTTTTTAAAGGCCGGCGATGCCATAGAGCTGGGTAAAGCGATTGCGTATCAGAAATCCTTCTGGAAATTTATCGGTATCCTGACCCTGATATCCATTGGCCTGGCCCTTGTGGGTATTGCGGCGGCGATTCTGATTCCGGCCTTTTTTGCCCTGCGTGCATAACCCATTCAGAAACGGCTAAAAATAAACACAAACAGCGCTTTAAGATGACAGATTCTGTTTCTCATACTCCGTCGCACAAGCCCTCACTTCCGATTGTCTCCCTGACTGTCGCCAATCTGGTACCCCTGATTGGCGTCATTTTTTTGGGCTGGGATGCGGCCGCCATCGTGCTGCTGTACTGGATAGAGAACTTGATTGTCGGGTTTTACAACATCATGCGCATGATGCTGGTAAAAGTCGATTCCCGGGGCCGGCAGTTGAAGAAATTGTTTATGATCCCTTTCTTCTGCGTTCATTTCGGAGGTTTTTGTGCTGTGCACGGATTTTTTCTGCTGACGTTTTTTAAAATCGGATCCCCTGGCAAGGCCCTTGAAGCCCCGGAGGCCTGGATGGGCCCGCTGATCTTTTTGCAGCTGCTGTATTCGGTGGTCATGCAATTGTGGCACAGCCGACCACCGGGACTGGAGTGGCCGGCATTGGGTCTTTTTATCAGCCACGGCGTATCGTTTATTCGCAACTTTATCAACGGGCAGGAATACCTGACGCTTAAGATGAATCAGATCATGACCCGCCCTTACAAACGAATTGTGTTGATGCATGTGGCCATTATATTGGGCGGTGTTTTGATTATGAAGCTGGGCTCCCCGGTGGTGCTGCTGTGTGTCCTCATCTTTTTAAAAATCGTCATGGACATATGGCTGCACGTCAAGTCACACAGCAAGGCAAATGGGAAGTAAAGTGGATGCCAGACCATCCTGATACAAGGAAATGGTGATGTATACGAAGTGTCCGACATGCGGTCGCCAGACGGGTTTTTGGGACAGATGCAAAGCCTGCGGCGAGCCCCCCAGCAAAAAAACCGCCTTGCGGGAAGCGCTGGTGATCACCGGCATTGTCATCAGTCTGCTGGTGGTGATGGGGGTCGTTGTCTTCAACGTCGACGACAATTCATTTCGCATATTCAGGAAAATGGGGCTCGGCAAATCCCCAGTTTATGAAGTCACCCGGGCCTCGGAAAATCTGCCGGTTCCCAAAGATCCGCCGATCACCCTTTCGCCGCAGCGAATCGAGGCCTTAAGAGAGCTGTTTGAAAGCGGTCAATTTGCATCCTTAAATACCATTTACGAAACCTATCAGCAGGCATTTGAAGACGATTTCAGCACTGAATACGCGCTCGAAGATGCCTGGCGGGTTTTTGAAACAACCCTGCCCGCCTATGAGAAGATATTTGCGGCCTGGATTTTACATTCGCCCGGCCACTTTGCCCCTTATCTGGCCAGAGCGCATTATTATCACGCCAAGGCCTGGGAGAGCTGGGGCTATAGCGCAGTCAAAGACAAAAAACCGGTGCAGTTTAAGATGCGCTGGGCCAATTTTCAAAAATCGATGGCGGATATCCAAGTTGCGCTGGGGATCAATCAACAGCTCTTAACCGCCTATCTGATGTTGATCCGCATCAGCTATGTCATGGCTAAAGAAACCGATCTGCAGCGATGGTCGCAAGAGGCCTTTAATTTGTTTCCGTCTTCCTTTTTACTTCGCTTGCAATATCTGTACGCCATCTCACCCCGCGGGATGGGCAGTTACCGCCGGATGGAAGAATTTGCCAAATCAGCCGAATTGTATGTCGATATCAATCCCCACTTTACCTGCCTGTATGGCTATATTTACAGCGAGCAGGCCTACGATTTATTGCGCCAAAAAAAATATGATGACGCCCTGGCGCTGTATACCAAAGCGATGGCTTACGGCGATGATTGGTATTTTTATTCAAAAAGGGCCCAGGTGCGCTATGCCCATTTCAAGGATTTGGATAAAGGGCTGGCGGATGTCGAACGCAGTATCTATCTGAGACCGACCGTCAGCGAAAATTTTCACCTGCGCTCTCGAATACATTTTGAAAAAGAGAATTTTAAGGCCGCAGCAGAAGATCTGCAAACCGCCTGCGATCTGACGCCCCATCATCCTGAAATTCTGCACTGGCAGCAATGGGCCACCACCCGTTTCCTTAACTTGGGCCATAAAGTTTTTGAAACCGACCGGCAGCAGGCCATTGAGCAATATGGATTTGCACTCAGGTTCGATCCCCAAAACAAGGAGGCCTTTTATTGGCGGGCAGCGGCGTATTCGCACCTAAACCAGCATGAACGGGTTATCGAGGATCTGCAAAATGCGATGCAGCTGGACCCGCGGCATTATGATTCGTATGCCCTGATGGACTACACGCTTGATCAATTGGGCAAATCGCGCAAGATGATGGCATACTGGGACCGCTTCATCGAACTGCAGCCGGAGCATGCCAGCGCCTATCTTGAAAGAGCGCGCCATTACTTTCAGCAAAATAATCTTTCCCGTTCACTGGCGGATGTGAAAACATCATGTGATCTGGGCAATCAAGAAGCCTGTGATCGCTATCAGCGGCATAAAGATCAATGGGGAAATTAGCGTGATGTATGATGTGGCTATCATAGGCGGCGGTCCTGCCGGTGCTACCCTCGCCCGGCTCATTGGCGACCGCTATAAGGTGTTGTTGATCGAACCGCGGCGGTTAACAGAGGACTGCGAGGGTTTTGCGGCCCTCAAGTGCTGCGGCGGATTGCTGGCACCCGATGCCCAGATGATGCTGTCCAAACTGGGTTTGGGCCTGCCCAAAGGTGTTTTAGAAGATCCGCAGTTGTTTGTGGTTAAATCCATCGACTTACCGCAAGGTTTAGAGCGCTATTATCAGCGTCACTACATCAATATGAATCGCCAAAAATTTGATGCTTGGCTGCTGTCACTGGTGCCGGCCTCCGTGGATATCCGGACCGGTTGCCGGCTTCAATCCTATGCGGCGTATGGCGATGGTTTCAAGCTCACTGTCGCGCAGGGACAAAAGCGGTTCAGCGAGCAAGCCAAAATGATCGTAGGCGCCGACGGGGCCAAATCTAAGGTGCGCGCCCAGTTTTCTGCCCCGCATGCTGTTCCTCAAAAATATGTTGCCATACAGGAATGGGTTGAAAGAAAAAATGACCGGCCCTATTTCACGTCCATATTTGATGGCCGCATCACCGACTATTATTGCTGGACGATACCCAAAGGCAGCTATCTGCTGATCGGAGCGGCCCTGCCTTACCGACAGAAAGCGGCTGAAAAATTTGCGCTCTTGAAATCAAAACTAAAAGCCTACGGCATGCAGATTGGTAAAACCATATTTAGAGAGGGCACGCTAATCCTCAGGCCTGTGCGGCAACAGCAATTGTCAACCGGCCATAAAGGAATTGCCTTGCTCGGTGAAGCCGGCGGCTGGATTAGCCCCAGCTCGGCCGAAGGGCTCAGCTATGCATTCAAAAGCGCCTTGATGCTGGCCGAGGCGATGCACGGCACACCAGAGGGTTTTGAAAAGCGCTATTTAGAGATGACCGCAAAACTGCGCAAAAATATATTTTTTAAAAATGTGAAAGCGCATTTCATCTTCAAACCGCTGCTCAGAAAAATCATCATGCGCAGCGGGCTTCAGAGCATAACATTGGGGCGCCATTAATGCCCCCAACGTAAAGGGATCGGTATATCTGACCGATATATAAATGTAAGCTCACGGTATTATTGAAGAACGAGCATGGATGCCATTCAATTTGAGTCTTTTTCCGTGCCGACCCTCATCTTAATTGTCATTATTTTGTGGATCGGTGTTTGTACAATTTTATCTGCTATCGGTGGCTGGAGAATGCTGGCGGGGCACTATCGATCCAATTCTGACTTTGACGGTCGGAAACTGTGGTTCAAAAGTGCCGGGTTGCGCAGATGGACCAATTACAACAACTGCATCACCGTCGGCGCCAACAAATATGGACTCTATATGGCCATATTGCCGATTTTTCGTATCGGCCACCCGCCTTTGTTCTTCCCCTGGCAAGACATTTCAACTGAGGCGGGAAGCAGACGCTTTTTCGGCAATTTTGTCAAATTTACATTTATCAAACAGCCGGAAGTACCGGTGTTGTTTCCCGAACGGCTGGCGGCCAGAATTTTTAAAATCAAAGAAGACAGCCTGTCGGGCTTGTAGACCTAAGCACTGCCGTCTCATTTTGGCTGTATAATAAGAAAATACGGCCAGCCCGGCAGCCCGGTTGACGAAAGAGTAAGAGGAGGTACCATCAGATGTATTTACTGGTGAATGTTTTAGAGCAATCCGAACAATTGCCAACCATTATGGAGCAGTTTGCCAAAATCGGTATCACGGGCTCAACGGTGATTGACAGCACCGGTATGGGGCGGGTGCTGATGCGCACGCGGGCAACGCTGCCCGTGATGCAGCAAATCAACAAGGTCACCACCGATCTGGAATCTTCAAACAAGACCATTCTGACGATCATCAGAGAAAAGCAGCGCCTGGACAAAGCCATCAAAATCGTCAAATCTTTATGCGGTGATCTGGATCAGCCCGGCAAGGGGATACTGTTTACGCTGCCGCTCGATTTTGTCGAAGGCGTATCGGAGCTAGGTTAAACCGTTGATCGCAGACTTTTTTTGCTTACGCATATGAAATAAATGCCCCGACCCACCGGACTCGGCTTACGGCAACCTGCCCTCCGTACCCGCTTAGGGTATTGACATTTGAATTTGTTCAGACGTATGTGTTATCCAAGAAGCGCTTAAGCCTTCTCATTGCCATTCCCCCGCATATGTTTCTTTTAGCTGAGGCGTATCTAAAATGACCCAAGATGAACTCAAACACCGTCTGGCGGCTATTATCAGCGCCGATGTGGTTGGTTACAGCCGTCTGATGGCCGAAGATGAACTCGCCACTGTACGGACCCTGGCTGCCTGGCGGGAAAAAATTTCTGTGATTGTTGATGCCCATCAAGGCCGGGTGGTTGATTTTGTCGGCGATAATATGCTGGCCGAGTTTCAAAGTGCTATCGATGCGGTGGATGCGGCCATGGAAATTCAACAAACCCTGGCCCAACTGAATGCGCAAATTGATACCCATCGGCAAATGAACCTGCGCATCGGCATCAACATTGGCGATGTTCTGGTAGATGGGGATCTTATCTATGGTGACGGGGTCAACATCGCCGCCCGACTGGAAAGTCTTGCTGAAACCTGCGGCATCTGTATCTCGGAAGTTGTTTACAGCCAGGTGCACAACAAACGCGAGCATAAGTATGTTGATATGGGGCCCCAGACGCTGAAAAATATTCCCGATGCAGTGCATGTGTACCGGGTGGTCCCCGAGGGGCTTGAAAAACCCCCATTGACTGCGGCGGCTGTAGCGCAGCCCGCCACAACGCCACCGCTTCCAGAAAAGCCTTCGTTGGCCGTCTTGCCATTTGCAAATCTCAGTGCCGACCCCAAGCAAGATTATTTCAGTGACGGATTGACGATGGATGTCATGACTGCTCTGGTTAGAATTCCCGGTCTTTTTCTGATCAGCGAAATTTCGATGTTTAGCTACAAGGCTCAGATCCCTTCCATTGACGAGCTGCGCACCAAATTGGGTGTCAGCCATGTATTGGATGGAGGGGTTCGCAAAGCCGGTGATCGTGTCCGGATCACTGCCCGGCTGGTCGAGACCGCCAGCGGCCGACAGATATGGGCTGAACGGTTTGATCGCAAGATTGACGATATCTTTCTGGTACAGGATGAGATTACCGAACAGATCGTCACCGCCATGGACGTACAGCTGGTGACCGGCGAAGTTGGTCGCAGCATAAGGGAAACCCTTCAAAATCCAGAAGCGCTTGAATGCTATTACCGGGGCTGGGAAGCCCTGTTTGGGTCTACCAGAGAAGATATCCGCGAAGCCCAGCAAATGTTTGAAGAAACCATCCGGCTGGAACCGGAAGCCTCTTTCGGTTATGCCATGGCGGCCTGGTCACACTGGTGGGCGGTCGCGCAGGGACTATGCGATGATGTTTCCGAATCACTGGTGCTGGCGGCTGAGCGGGCCGGCAGGGCCATGGAACTGGATGACTTTACCGGGCTATCGCATCTGGTGATGGCTGAAATCGATCTTTTTAATCGTGATCATGAAAAAGCGCTGGCGGCTGCGGAAGAAGCGGTCATCGCACGACCCAGTTGTGATCTTTCGTTTGTGGCCAAAGCCAATATCTTAATATACCTGGGCCGGGCGGAAGAAGCCATCGGCATGGCTAAATTTGCCATTCGTCTGGCGCCGGTTTGCCCGCCCTTTTTTCAGGCGGTTTTGGCCTCGGCCTACTTCGGCAGCGGCTTATACGACAAAGCCATCGCTGCGGCGACAGAAGCGATCCAGGCCGATGCGAATCATCAGGCTGCTTATCTGATCCTGGCCGCCGCCAATATTGCGCTGGATCGACTGCAAGCCGCCCAAAAAGCCGCTGCTGAAATCAGGCGAATTTCCCCGGATTTTCGTCTCGAAACCTATGCGGCCACCCAGCCTTACAAAGACCCGGCAACACTGAAACAGATCATCGGTGACCTGCAAAAAGCAGGATTAAGGTGATACCTTTTAGGACGTGGTTTAATGCTGCGGCGCTGGGCTGGAATTCAGATATTGGTATTTTTTAATTGACGGTAGACGAGCACCATGCGCCAGATGAATCCCACCATCAAGGCCCCGCTGAACAGAATCATAAAATTGGATGCGAAAAAGGTAAAGATGAAATAAGATGGGTTGTCGAGCTGATAGGCGGAGATTAGCAGCTGGATGCCAAATACCATATAAAAACCGGCGATGACGACCAAGACAACCTGCCGGATCCACCAGTACCGGCTGACCTGAGGCTGCTCCTCAGGGGTCTCATTTTCAGCGTCTTGCATAAAATCCTACGCTTTGAATATGGTGCGAAATAAACTGCCGATTTCAGGTTTGGTAAGGACTTCGATTTTGCCTTTGTGATTTTTAACGATGCGGTCAACGACCATCAATCCCAAACCGGTGCCGCTGTCGCCTTTGTTGGAAAAAAATTCTTCGAACAAATTTTCCTCTGTCGATTTGTCCATTCCACCGGCGTTGTCCTCAACTTCAAACATATAAAAATCTTTATTATAAAATTCAGCCCGGACAAATACCGAGTGCGACGTTTTGCGCTTATCCTGGTCGCAGGCTTCCAGCGCATTCCAAATCAAATTGCTGAGCATGCGGACAATGCTGGGGACATCCATCGTGGTATAGGGCAAGGCTGGATTCAACTGGCTGATCAGCTGGATTTCAAAATTGCCCGCTTTTTCCTGAAAAAGCGCCACTGCGCGACGCGCGATTTCACTGGGTTTGACTTTTTGAAATGTGGGCGGTCGTTCTTTGGCAGAGTACAATATATTCTGGGTGACCCGGGAGATTTCATGGATGTTTTTGCGAACAATTTGCCAGCCCTTGCTGGTTAAGGCCATATCATTGTCTTTGATGCCCTCTTCGATCACATAGGAACCGCCCTCCAAAACCTCCAGCATGTTTTTTAAATCATGGGTTAAAACCGCAAAGGATTGGCCCAGGGTGACCAGCTCTTTTTGCACCTCTTTGATCATATTAACGTTGGTTAGCATCTTGATCACAGCAGTCACATTGCCGGTTAAATTGAACAGAGGCGCCGAGTAAACTATCATTTCATTGGCTGAACCGTCCTTGAGCAGAATGGTTTCTTCGGCAATGTGGACTTTTTTATCGATAAAGCTTTTTTGCACCGGGCATTTGCGGCATTTGTGCTCTGTGCCCTGAAAGACATTATAGCAGGACTTGCCCACCGCATCTCCAAAGTCGTTGCGGAAGGTTTGATTCGCGAAAAGGATATTCAAATCAGCGTCCTGAATCGTTAAATAACAGGGAAGGGCATCCAGCACACTTTTAAATGTTAAATCGTAAAATTGTGAGGTGTCTGATGGGCTCATTTGCAATTCCGTCGGGCGATGGCCGCCTAAATGCCGAAGCTATCGCGTGTGTTCATTTGAATGACGATGACCTGACAGGGTGCGAACTTGGAGACGTTGGCCGCGGTCCGGACGCGGGTGGCGCGGTCCTTTTCCGGTATGCCAAGGGCGCCCAAAATGATGACATCGATCTTGTTTTCTCTGGCATATTGGACAATTTCGATGTCCGGTGTACCGATTTTTACGATGTATTCATAATCATTGATATTATTGCGCAAGACGTCGGTATATTTTTGCTTTAAAGCGCCAATGGTCTGCTGCACGATGTTGTTTTCCGATTCGGATGGTTCTTGCGCATGGCCGGCATCCGATGCCGAATTTGAATCCGAATTGCCGCACGGGTCAGAGGGCATGATCACATGAAAGATATGCAGCTTGGCCTTGTATTTTTTGGCCTGGTCCATTGCATGAACCAGAGCGGATTCAGCATGCTTTGAAAAATCGGTGCAAATCAGGATGTTTTTGTTTTCCGGCATAATCTAATGTGCTTAATCCAGGTGAATGTTTTCTGATAAAAGTCGATCAAAATATGGAATTATAAGCGAATTTAATTATATAATCGGTTGCGGTGTGTCAAGGGCCACCTCAGATGCCGGGGTTGGCGGTTAAGGGGCCAGTATCAGACTGGATCCCTGCAAAAAGGGTTTTTACCACAGGGTTATCCACTACAGTATTAACCGTTTGCCGGGTTGTAAAGGTGATGATGGTGGATTCTGCCGGCTATTGACCGTTGATTTTTGGGTATTATATTTAGTTGGCTGTGGATAATCCTGGTCCTTATCCGCAGCCGGAGGTTAAAACGGTAATGCCATATCGTCAACCTCCATTGTGTGTTGATTCGGGGCGGCCTGCCATATGCGGGGCCGCCCTTTCTTGATTGCATGAAAATTAATGAGAAAGTAAGTTAATATTAAATACAGCAGCTTGTGAAATTTTGAGAGGTAAAGGCAAATACCAAACAGATAAAAAGGATGATGATCAATTTAATCTCATTAATTTTCACCCTTCGGGCGAGCCGGAGACGTCCATCTGCTGCGTTATTCAGGGCCAAACATAGTTGACTATAGCTTGGCCCTGAAATGCCTTGCATATGAAAGCCTCCAACTCGTGCAAAATTTAGGTAATAAGTTGTGCTTTTCAGCGATATTCTGCACATCACCGGTTCCTGTTCTTTTGCAACAATCCCTAATACTCTCAGATCCGCCCGTGCTGGCCGCGGTAATCGCGAACGATCAATCAGGCCGTTCTGTTTGATAAAAACCCCCGACCTCCTATTTAACCAAGATCCACTTGACTTATATCCGATTTTGCATGATACCTGCGAAGCCTGTTGCCCAAGGGGCGGGTTTATATAACCGAAAACGCTTTTCCAGGACGTGCCATTACCATGACATTGCAACATTCCAGCGATCCCGCAAGCCGGTCGTTTAACTGGCGGCCCTATGTGCTGCTGGCCATCGCCCCTTTGTGCTGGGCCGGCAACATTGTTTTAGCCCGGGGAGTGGTTGATATCATTCCCCCCGTCAGTCTTGCTTTTTGGCGCTGGACGGTTGCTTCCCTACTGCTATGGCCTTTTGCGCATCCGCATGCCAAACGGGACTGGCCCCTTTTTGTCCGGCACTGGAAGATGATGCTGTTTTTGTCGCTGGTCGGCATTTCAGGCTTTAATACCCTGCTATACATGGCCGTGCACACTACCACGGCCATCAACGGCGCCCTTATCCAAACCACCATGCCGGCCGTTATTATTTTAATATCGTTGCTGGCGTTTCAAGAGAAGGTCAGCCGGCTGCAAAACCTGGGGGTCGGCTTATGTATCATCGGCGCCGGTCTGGTGGTATTGCGCGGTCAATTATCAACGATTCTGGAAATGTCTTTTGTGCGCGGTGATCTGCTAATGCTGGTGGCTGTTTTGCTGTATGCGCTGTATTCCGCATTTTTGCAACGCCGGCCCTCGATTCACCCGTTCAGCTTCCTGATGTATACCTTTACCCTGGGAGCCCTGGGCTTGCTGCCATTGTATCTGTTGGAGCTAAGATTCAGCCCGGCATTTGCGCTTAGCTTCGAAGTGGCCGCCAGTGTTCTGTACGTGGCCGTTTTTCCGTCAATTGTGGCTTTTTTTTGCTGGAATCGCGGCGTTGAGCTGATCGGCGCCAACCGTGCCGGTCTGTTTATCAATTTAATTCCGGTGTTTGCCTCCATACTGGCCATCGTCTGGCTGGGGGAATCGCTGAGGGCCTTTCATTTGATCGGAATGCTGCTTATCTTTACGGGTATGGTTTTGTTCAATCGGTAATAGAACCCATCTCAAAAATGCATCTAATCCGCCGGAGACGGACCCTTGAGCGTGATCACCTATTTTTGAGATAGGTGCTAGTTTTTCAATTTGAACGTTACCACATTTGGAAATTTCTCGGGAGGTATCATGGTTTCGATTTCATTTGAAGATTCACAGTTTTTAGTCCCTCTTGAAAGCGGTCCCTTATGACCGGCCTCAACTTTTTTGATTCCCGTGATTGGAATTTTAGTGGTGGTATTTTTGGGCAAGTATGGTCCAAGGGCCTATCGATATCTCAGGGGCTTATTTGAGCAATACAAGACTTATCCAGGGGATATAGGTAATCAGGGCTAAGGCCACCAGCAGGATAGCGATAAAGGGCAGTGAGGCCCCGTAGAGCCTTAGCACCGGACGCTCGAAGCGGATACTGGCGATAAAAAGATTGATGCCCAGTGGGGGAATGGATGCGCCGATTTCCAGGTTGGCCAAAAAGATGATGCCCAGGTGAATGGGGTCGATGCCATAGGCCGCCGCAATGGGCGCCAGCAGCGGGACCACCACCACCAGGGCCGAAAAAATTCCCATCGTACAGCCCACCGCCAAAAGAAACAGGTTCAAAACCAGCAAAAACAGAAATTTGCTTTCGATATGGGTCTTGAAAAAATCCAGCAGCTGCATCGGTATTTCAGCATCGATAAGATAGTTGGTCAGACCCATGGCCGCGCCCAGAATGATCAGGATGGCACCCACTAAAACCATGCTTTTGCGCATGATTTCGGGCAAGTCCTTCCAGCGAATATCCCGGTAAACAATCACTTCGACCAGCAACACGTAAACCGCCGTAATGGCGGCCGCCTCACTGACGGCAAATTTGCCGCTGTAGATGCCACCCAGAACCACCACCGGTAAGGGCAATTCCCAGAGCGCCTCCCGCAGGGCCTGCAAAATTTCAGACAGCTTAAAACTGGTTTTGGGCACATCGGCGCGCAGCGCTCGGGTAATACTGAACAAAGACAGCAGCACGACCAGTAAAATGCCGGGCAGGATACCGGCAATAAACAGCTGATCGATTCTGATACCGGCGATGATGGCATAGATGATCAGCGGCAAACTGGGAGGAAACAGCAATCCCAGGGTTCCGGAGGTAGTCAGCAAGCCTAGGGAGAAATTTTCCGGATACCTGGCGCGTGTCATTGCCGGCAGCAAAATGCCGCCCAAAGCAATGATAGTCAAACCGGTAGCTCCGGTCAGGGCAGTAAAAATAGCGCAGCAAATCAGCGCAATCACTGCGATACCGCCGGGCAACCAGCCCAGGATCGCGTTTGACAGACGGATCAATCGTTTGGGTGCGCCGCTTTCTGAAAGCAGGAATCCGGAGAAGGTAAACAGCGGAATGGCCACCAGCACTGGGGTAGTGGCCATGCGGTGCATCTCAATCACAACGGCCGATAGGTCAATGCCGCTGATAAAAAACAGGTAAAGGGCCAGCCCGCAGATCGCCACAAAAACAGGCACCCCCATCAGCATTAAAACTATGGCGGCAAGGATGGCCAGCAGCGTCATGATGGCTTTCCGTGCTTGCTGGGGTTGCCGGATGCAAAGATCAGCGCCAGTTCGAACCAGCAACGCAGGCCAAAGCGCAATGTCATCAATGCGAAGGTGACCGGGATAATGATTTGCGGAACCCAGAGGGGAATTTGCAGAAAGGTGGTACCGCCCATTTGGGCCTCGTTGCTGACAAATGTCCAGCCCGCATAGACCAACAGCGCGCAAACCAGGGTTGAGATCAAGTTGGAGATGGCCTTAAGATACTGATTGCCGCGGCCGGAAAACCATCTTGAAAATATTTCAATGGTGATATGTTTGCCCTCTTTGGTTGCCAGGCTGGCGCCGATAAATCCGACCCACAAGACCAGATAGCGAACCAGGGGGTCGCCCCACGAAATTCCGCTGCTAAAAACGTTGCGCAGTATAATCTGCAAAAACGCCACCAGAATCATCACACTGAGCATGGTGCATAGGGTGAACTTTTCGATACGGCCGAGGGTCTGATCCCATTTTTGCCAGTGCTGCATTATTGATTTTTCTTTCGATAGGTTTTGATGTGGGCATTGACCTCATCCAGGACTTTTTGGGAGAAGGTTTCGCCTTCCAGCCGCTGGATGGCTTTGGCAGATACATCTTTAAACTCCGTCACCTGATTCTCTGTAGGGACAATGATTTTAATGCCCTGCTTGACCATCACCTGCATGGCTTCCTGGTTCTCGCTGCGGATGGTTTGCTTCAGCTGGCTCATGTGGCGCTGCCAGACGTCTATGATGATTTTTTGGTGGGCGGGGGTGATTTTGTTGAACACCTTTTTCTTGATGACCACCGCACCGATTAGATAGATGAGATTGACATCGGTGATGTAGCGGATTTTGGTAAACCATTGTAAGGAAATGGCACCGCTGGGCGGCGCATAAACCACATCTACTAGACCGGTTTGAAGACCCACCAAAACATCGGGCACTGTTAGCGGAATGGCCGAAACATTGGCTTCATCAAAAATGATGCGCGTCATGGGTGCATCTTCCCAGGTCCAGACTTTGAGTTTTCTGAGATCGGCGAGGGTGGCCACCGGCTGGGTTGACATCAGGTGCACAAACCCCCCCTCGGACCAGCCCAAAAGGACATATTGGTTGTCGTCAAAACCCTTGCGATAAAACCCATCCATCTGGGTTAACACATAGTCAACTTCTTCGTGGGACTTGAAAAGAAACGGTATTTGAAAGACGTCCATTTCGTTAAAAATCGCC
Source organism: Desulfobacterales bacterium (assembly GCA_030066985.1). NCBI lineage: Bacteria > Pseudomonadati > Thermodesulfobacteriota > Desulfobacteria > Desulfobacterales > Desulfobacterales bacterium. Next base: position 14,582 of record JASJAN010000030.1, on the reverse strand, counting down.
GACAGGCCCGCTGACGTCAGGCCCGCTGCATGTATCTGACCAATATGCATTTTGCGCAGCATATCCTTTTCATCTCCCAGCACCCCTCCGGCATAAAACTTACAGCGCACTTGGCCATCGGTTTTTTGTTTGATCTCAGCGTTAATGGCATTAAACGTTTCGATCCACGAACTGCCTTCCGGCGCCAGGGTGGCCAGTTTAATGACTACTGTTTTGGCTACGCTGGGTGTGGGTGAAAACATAAACAAGCACGTGATGATAGCGATGGCGACACGGATCATTGTTACGGGTCGTTGCATGTCTGGATCTCCTAAAATAATTCGTCTGCCTGAGCAAGTAATGATCTGGCTTTTTGCTGGGCCACGGTATTGAGCAACGTTAATTCGGGGACCTTATTGACGGGTGATTCCAGAACCGCCTGAAGGCTGGTCTCAAACAATTGACGGTCTAACGTTTTGCGCGCATACTGGTCGGCAAAAAAGACCCGGGTCATTAAAAAAACATCCTGGCTAAACGCCATGGCTTTTTGAAAATGATCGTGCGCCTTTTCAAGATTGCCACCGGCGATTTGTGGCCTGGAGGCAAACCATATGCCCATAAACAGATGCGGGCCACCATAGTAGAATTGTTCATCAAGAACGAGTACCCGATTCATAAGGGCTTCCACACGGGGCAGTTCCGCCAGGGCAGCGATGGAGCTTGAATTGAGCCGAACCCAGCTTCCCCAGCATGTTGCCGCCCAGAACATATAGGGGACATCTTTTTTGCCCAGAGACTGAACCGCGGTCTCAAATTCGTCAAACGGTTTGGCGACAGGGTCTTTTATACCCCGGATTTTCAGAGCTCTCATGGCATATGTTTTTGCGCGTGCGAATAAAACGCGGGCATATTCCGGATCTTCATCTTCAATAAAGGCGGATGCAAATGAGGCATACACCTGGGCTGCCGTAATCAATAGACGGGCATTGTCCGGTACGGATTCAACCATACCGTCGATCAGCATCAGATAAGCGGGCATTCCTTCGCGGATGACGCGTAAATCAGACTGCTTGTTGGCAGATCTTGAAATATCTTCCAGAAGCGTTGCGGTGGACGCGACAGTCATTTCCTTATTGGAAATACAGGCTGTCGGGATTGTGAGGACAAATATGAGTGCAAGGATCCGGATCCAATTCTGCCTAAAGACCATTGCCGACACCTCGAGCGGTTAAATGATTAGGGTTCAAGGCGTTATATTGCCAACCGCCGCACTTGTCAACCTGCCAGCACCTGATGTGAGGTTCTTTAGTGCAAGATTAGGGACTAAAAAAGGGCGGCCCAGCTAAGCTCATACTGGTTAATTGCCACCCTTTTTTGGATTCAAGAATTTTATAGGTAGACGTCTGAATCAGAATCGCATCGAAGCAAATCCTGCGGCGCCGACAGAAAAAGTTGGGGTGTCGACGAAAATGAAAAGCGCAACCTAGCAGACAAGGAAAGGTTTGATCTCTGCATTTACGATCGCGACGCAGACGCGTTCGTTATTCAGCTGGAATGTAAGGAATTTCTTCTCCCCACCATCCACGATCTGATGACATTGCCACATGTTCGGCTGTCGGATTTTTGTATCCGCCCCAGCTAAATTTCACGTGATCCCAATCTTTGAACGTGGTGTCGTGAGCTAAAAACTCGTCACTGCATCCTGAGAGCAGCAACCCCATGATCAGTAATACTATCAGCTTTTTCATTTTCTTTCCTCCTTTTCTAAAATCTGCCCCCAATGCCCGAATACAGAATTTGGTAATACGCCAATATTAAGCATAATTTATTAAAAGACAACAAAAAAATGAAAAGAAGAGAAAAAAAAGGTGTACTACTTTATATGTAGAAGTATTGTGTAAAATTCCCCACTTCCTCCATCGGTATCGACCGCTTCGATAGCTTGACTATCCCAACGTCTGTGCATGAACAACCTAAAGTTTGCCGCCGTGATGACCGATGATTCTTTCGTGTTCCATCTAAGGCATGGGTTTTGCTCTTTACAGGCCGGCAACACCAATTTTAAATATTTAAGATCGCGCATGTATTCCTTAATATACTGAAATATTTTGAGAAAAATAGATTTTTATCCGGCTTATGTGCTCTGCGATCTGCTTTCTTTAGGCAAAAATGAACACCCGACACAGCAAATTATTCTTTTACCTTTCAGTCTTTTTGGTAATGGCTGCGGCAACTTCTTGTTCCACCCATCCACAAGCCGGTATGTCGCTTGTGCCGGATGCCTTGCTGGCAACTGAAGATGAACAAATGCTCTGGAAAAAATCGGAGCATGAGCAACGCGCACTGGAAAGCAATGGCCTTATCTACTCAGACCCGGAACTTGAGGCCTATTTGAATCAGGTGGTAGTCAAACTAAAGCCCGAAACGGCACCGGCTGAATTGAACCTGCGTGTTAAAGTCATCAAGAATCCGTATCTGAATGCATTTGCCTATCCCAACGGACTGATCTATATCCATACCGGACTGCTGGCCCGCATGGATAATGAAGCGCAGCTGGCCACAGTGCTGGCCCACGAGATGACCCATTGCATCCAGCGGCATGCCCTGCAAGCATTCAGGAAGGTTAAAAGCCAACCGGCGTTTTTAATTGCCGCGCAAAAAACTCTGCTTAAAACAAGAGGTTTGCAGGATCTGGCAAATTCCCTGGGGATGGCCGGGGCGATGGCGGCCGTCAGCGGGTACACACGGGAGCTGGAAGCTGAAGCAGATCGTGTTGGATTCGATTGGGTTTTGCGGGCGGGCTACAACCCCAAAGCAGCGCTGGCCCTATTTGACCAGATGCTTTCGGATATTGCACATGACGGACATGAAGAGCCCTTCTTTTTGGGCAGCCATCCCCAAATTCGGCAGCGAACTGAAAATTTGCAGAATCTGCCCGTGCCTGATATGATAGAGATGTTGGCGTACCCTAAAAGCAACCAATTATTCCTTGCAAAATTGGATCGGTTGCTCTTAGATAATGCACGATCCGATATACGGCTGGGGCGGTTTCAAGTTGCCAGAGCAGCAGTTGAAAAATATCTGCAAATAAAGCCGGATGACACCCGGGCCTATTTCCTGCTCGGAGAAATTCACAGACAGCGCGGAAGTCATAGTGATGCCCAAACAGCGCTTGGCTATTACAGCCAAGCCATTGTGCTGGACCCGAGCTTTGCCGCCCCTCACAAAGCGATCGGACTCATTCATTATAAAAAAGGTCAGCATGCGCTGGCCAAAAAATTTTTCGAGTCGTGCTTGCAGCTTTCTCCCGATTCCCCGGACAAAGCTTACATCCAGGGGTATTTAAAACAATGCACGTTCAAAGAGGAAGGCTAATGAAAAAATTATTGTGGTTTTGTTTATTGATCGGTGTTGTCAGCTGTCTCGCCTGTGCGCATGGCGGCGGGTTCACCCGGCCGGCTTCTTACGGATTTTCTGTCGATATTCCTGAGGGCTGGCGTAAAATTGATAACAATCGCTATCTTTTGGTGACTAAAGAAAATCCCTTTAAACAGTATATCCTGGTGCAAAATCGTCCCATCGGCAAATCGTTTCGCAATACCAAAAAAACAATGCGCATGACCATGCTACCGGAAGAGGCGGCCCAGATCGTTATCGATGAGTTAATATCCGATCAGAATCTGATTAATTTAAAGTTGCTGAACAACTCTCCAGAAACCATTAAGGGATTCGCCGGTTTTAAAATCCTCTACACCTATCAGGATGCGGAAGGCCATAGCTTTAAAACGCTTTATTACGGATTTATCAAAGAAGACACTTTCTTTAACTTGCGCTTTACGGCTTCAGATCAGTTTCATTTTCAAAGAGACATTGGGGGCTTCCGTTATCTGATGAACAGCTTTGAGGTCATCAAGGCAGAAGCGACCTGATCGCCCCGGCGGGTCGCGTCCGATAGTTGGTATAAAGGCTGCATGGCGTGGTTTTTAATTAGCGGCGGTTTTCTTTAATCGATAAAAAATTCAATATCGGAATTGCTCAGAATCTGACCTTCGAATTTGACAGCCGCATCCTTGGTTTTTAACACCCGCACCCGATTATCCCGGGTGATCTCATAGGTTTCCAGGTAGCCTCTTTCCTGCAGTTCCTTTAATCCGATGCGTACCTTTGATTTTAGTTGTTTCATTTCCTGAGCCATATTCAAATTAACGGCCTGGGCCAGACGCGTGATGTCAATTTCCGATTCTGTTTCGTATTGGCCCTGATAGAAACGGTAAAACGCTTTGCTGACATCAGATTTCAAGCGGCTTCTGAATCGCATGTCGATGTTGGTCACAAAACTTTCGGCATACATTTCCAGAAAATAGGGATTGATGATAATTCGGATGCGGCCGCCGGTCTGGTCTTTATCGGCAAAACTCAGGATCGAGCCGGTCAACTCCTTTATCGTTTTTCTTTGTCTCCCTTTGCCACTTAAGAGCTGCATATCGATCCGGGTGCCTGCCAGTCGTTGAATACTCTGCCAGATTTTGGCGCTGTTGGACGGGGTTGGGTCAATGCCTGCAATCCGGGCCAGATCCTTGAGGGAGGTTTCAAAAGCGTCATTTTCAAAGCGGGTCATCAGCATGAGCAGACAAAACAAAATGGTTTCGTCAAAAATGATCAGCAGTTCTCCGACCACTTGCATGCAACCCCACGAGTTGGCATCGCCGGAATCCAGCCGGACGAGTGGCCACTCGGCAGATTTGAATCGACTTTTAAAATGAAACGGTGAAACCCGGGTCAGCATGGTGGGCATGAAACTAAAAAAGCGCTGCACCGGCGGCTGCCGCTGAATATGGGCCTTTACATCATCAGAAGCTTGCTGGATAATCTTTTTGCCGGTTAACTTTTTCGATAGATTGTCGGTTACGCGATTCGCTGGCGACACCATGTCTGATGAGATCGAAAGCTTTTTATCTGCGCCTTGCATTTGTGCCTCCTGTTGATTAAACACAGCCCTCCCCGAGCACGGCGGTGTTCATTCCAAACTAGTGATCAGACAATCGTATGGTTATGGAGTGGCCTTTAAATTTTTAAGCCAGCTCATGGTGTCGCTATTATGGTTGTTGCTTTTTAAGGATGGCCAGGATGGTTGCTGCTATTGTACGGAAAATTCCGCAGATTGTCAAAACAAGGTTGTACTCTCAAAGTTTCGGTATTAGTTTCTTCATGTCGTATACTGAAGTTTTCATATTCAAGCTGCATTTCCCTTAACTAGGTGTCAGGTGTCAGCAATACGAACCTGATGAAACTCATCAGATTCCGATTGCCGTCTCTTTCTGAAACCTGACACCCGACACCTGAACACTATCAAAGATATGATCATCTATGACCCAAATATGAAAGAAGGCCTGGTGGAATTCGGTATTGAAATTCCACTGTCGCGCAGCCGGGCGGCCACAACCTTTGCCAAATTAGAGCGTGACCCGGTTTTGGCACCCAAGGTCGATCTGTGGCATATTGGCCGGATTAACGAAACCATCACCCGCAGTGATCTGTTGCGCGCGCATTCCGCTGAATATGTAAAGCGCTTATATTCGGACCAGCTTGAAGAAGAAATCATCAAGACTTTTGAATTAATCGATGAAAACGGCCGTTACTATCGCTACAACCCGGACAATGCCACCTATCCGTTAATCCGTTTATTTGATCGTCTTTTGCTTAAAGTGGCGGGGACCGTCCAATGCTGCCGGGAGGCCCTTGAAAAAAATTTTTGTTTCGTTTTTGGCGGCGGCATGCATCACGCGAAACGCGAATTTGGCGCCGGTTTTTGCCTGGTGAATGATATTGTGGTCGCCCTGCGCAAACTGCAGTCTGAAAATTTAATCCGTACGGCCTGGGTGATCGATCTGGATGCACACAAAGGGGATGGTACGGCCGTTTTAACCGAAGAAGACAGCTCGATCACCACCCTTAGTATTCACATGGCCAACGGCTGGCCGCTGGATGGTGACGCTTACGATAGTCAGGGCAGGCTCAATCCCTCTTTTGTTCCCAGCGATATTGATATCGGCGTCGCCGCCGGAGAGGAGCACACCTACGTCGCCAGACTGCAAGAGGGGCTTGATAAACTGGGCAGTATCGGGCCGCCGGATCTGGCCCTTGTTTTAGCTGGATCCGATCCGTTTGAAAAAGACGAGCTGCCGTCGACCGCTGAGCTGAAACTAACCCTGGCGCAGTTAAAGGAAAGAGATCAGCTGGTCTATCATTTTCTAAAATCCCAGCATATCCCACGGGCATATGTGGCCGCCGGCGGCTACGGTGAGAACGCCTGGGAGGTGGATTGGCAATTCCTTCAATGGGCCCTCCCCGACAATCTCTAAAAGTGGTTTCTAAATCCTCATTGCACTAAAAATTTTACCGCAGAGACGCAGAGGGCGCAGAGAGAAAGTATCTTTGCCTTGTCGCTGAGACGCCGACAAGGCAAAACATCTCAATCCTTCGGATTATCAAAAACCTACATCTTGATATATTTACCTCTATCTCTAATGCACCAAGAAGAATTCTTAAATGGATTGGTATTGGTATGATAGGTGCCGCAGGCAGATTGTTTTTTGCTTTCCGTCTTCTCAACGGAAAGCAAAATAAAAAATTTTCTCTGCGAACTCTGCGTTTTTACGGTGAACAACTTTCATTTTTCTTTTGACTGCTGTAGGTTGGCGAGCATCTGTGAAATGTCGGTGGTAGGCAGTTTGCACACAAAGTTGGTGCAGACATAGGCGGTGGCGCGGCCATCTCTAGCGGTCATAAATTCGGTGTACGGTGCCAGACGAATGATGTCAGCAGCCGCTTTTTTGTCGGCTGGACGCAGTAAAACTACCTTGCCGGGCACAAACGGCTTGCGTAATGCCGCCAGCATGGTTCGCGTGTCTTTGGCTCCGGGGCGGCCGACGATGACCACTTCATAATTTGGATTCAGCGCGTACTGCAAGGCCACCATCAGCTGGGTATGGCCCGCCGGGTATTGATTGGCCGATCCGGCAAAAGCGCGGCCGATCGCTTCGGCTTTGGCTAAATATTCCTGCCGGCCGGTCATATGGCCCAGGCGCAGTAAATTCAGCGTGGCCACCGAGTTGCCCGATGGCAGGGCGCCGTCATAGATGTCTTTGCTGCGAATCAACAATTTTTCGCTATCGTCAGCCGTCATAAACAACCCCCCGCCGTTATCATCCCAAAAATGGGTGAGCATTTTATCGTTGAGGCGGATGGCTTCTTGCAGATAAGTTGCCTCCAAAGTGGCTTCGTAAAGTTCCAAAAAGCCCCAGACCGTAAAGGCATAATCATCCAAATGCGCCGGCAGGCCGGCATTGCCGTTACGGTAGCGTTTGACGAGACGGCCATTTTCTGCGCGCAACTTGCGCAGCAAAAAATCTGCGGCCTTGACTGCCGCAGCAGTGTAACGGGGCTCGTTTAAAACCGAACCGGCTTTGGACAGCGCAACGATCATTAACCCGTTCCAATCGGTAAGGATCTTATCGTCTTTAAAGGGATGAATGCGCTGCTGGCGCTTTTTAAACAGCAGTATGCGGTTTTTTTCCAGCTGCCGGCGCAATTGTTTTTCAGGCAGGCCCAGTTCCCCGGCCAACTCCGGCAGCTGCTGCTGTAGGTGTAATATATTTTTTCCGGCGGCATGCTCGGTCTCCGGAGAAGTGAAGTTGCCATCGGCAGCCACATTATAAATTTTGCCAAAAGTCTTGGTTTTTTCTTTGCCGATGACTTCTTGGATCTGCGGCAGGGTCCATAAATAAAACTTGCCCTCAATCCCTTCGCTGTCCGCATCTTCCGCGCTGTAAAATCCGCCTTCAGATGACGTCAGATCGCGTAGAATATAGGTCAAAATTTCATTAGCGGTCTGGGCGTAAAACGCTTTTTGGGTTGCCTGGTAGGTCTCGGTATAGGCGATCGCCAGCAGGGCCTGGTCGTAGAGCATTTTTTCAAAATGAGGCACTAACCATTGCCGGTCGGTTGAATAGCGGTGGAAACCAAAGCCGACATGATCGTAAATTCCGCCCAGCCGCATGCGGGTCAGTGTTTTTTCTACCATGGCCAGTGCCTGGCGGTCCTGAGCGTGGTAATACTGTCGGAGCAAGAAGGCAAATACGTGCGGTGTCGGGAATTTGGGCGCCGGTCCGAAACCGCCGAAATCGACATCATATAACTCATTTAGTGTACTACGGGCGTTGTCGATGATGGATTTGTCAAGGGCGCTATCGTTATCAGGGGTGCGTCGGGAGGCGATGAATTCGGTAATCTGATCGGCGCTTTTTAAAATGTTTTGTTGATCATTTTGCCAGAGGTCAGCCACCTTGGGCAACAGCTCCATTAACCCGGTGGTCCCCCAGCGGGTATTTTTGGGGAAATAAGTGCCTGCAAAAAAAGGTTTTCGCTCGGGCGTTAAAAAAACCGTATTGGGCCAGCCCCCCCGGCCGGTCATGGTCTGGGTAACGGTCATATAGACCTGATCGATATCCGGGCGCTCTTCGCGGTCCACCTTGATGGCAACGAAATAGCGGTTTAACAGAGCGGCCACCTCGGCATCCGAAAAGGATTCGCGCTCCATTACATGGCACCAGTGGCAGGTGGAATATCCGACGGATAAAAAGATGGGCTTGTTTTCTTTTTTGGCCTTGGCAAAGGCCTCCTCGCCCCAGGGGTACCAGTCGATTGGATTGGTGGCATGCTGCAGCAGATAAGGGCTGGATTCGTTGATTAAGCGGTTATGTTTAACATTTTTTTTGAGGGAGTGGTCATCACCTGCTTCCGCACCGTTGATACTCACGAATCCCTGTAGCCATATGATCCCCAGTATGGTAAACAACATCGCCGGGAATACGACTTTAGGCATTCTTTTGAACCACTTCGATTTCACGGTAATCTCCAAGACAAACGATGATCTGATCAAGTCTCCAAATTTTAACGAAAGCCCGTATCTAGAGACTAACCACTCAAATGACAAAAACAAGCAAGGTGTCATGAAACGCCCATTGGATAAAAAACCGATTTGCAGCTCATAAAAGGATAACATCAATGTGGAAATATCTAACTCTGATCAACAAAAACCTGATCATCGCCATTCCACTGATGATGGCTGCCGGATTTGTTTTTGGAATTTTGTTTGAGGCAGCATTTCTGAAAAATCTGATCATTCCGTTCACTTTCCTGATGGTATATCCAATGATGGTTACGCTGAAAATCAAGAAGGTGTTTGAGGGAGGCGATATTAAAACCCAGGTGCTGACCCAGTGTATCAACTTCGGAGTTGTTCCCTTTGTCGCATTCGGACTCGGAGTTTTGTTTTTCAAAAACCAGCCTTTCATGGCACTTGGTCTCCTTCTGGCAGGACTTGTGCCGACCAGCGGTATGACCATATCCTGGACAGGTTTTGCAAAAGGAAATGTAGCGGCTGCGGTCAAAATGACAGTGATCGGTTTGACACTCGGCTCAATTGCAACGCCTTTTTACGTCAAATTCCTGATGGGCGCCAACCTTGACGTGAATATTGCGGCAGTTATGAAGCAGATCGTACTGATTGTGTTCCTGCCCATGATTGCCGGATACCTTACCCAGCAGCGCCTTGTGAAAAAGGTCGGCGTTAAAGAATTTCAGCAGCGATATGCACCCCGTTTCCCCGCGCTTTCAACCATCGGCGTCGTCGGGATTGTTTTTATCGCCATTGCCCTGAAAGCCAGGGGAATTGCCAGTTCACCCAATATGCTATTTTACATCCTGATTCCGCTTTCACTGATTTATACCGCCAACTATATCCTCAGTACAACCGTTGGTAAGTGGCTTCTTTCCAGAGAAGACGCCATTGCCCTGGTTTACGGCTCGGTGATGCGAAATCTCTCCATTGCGCTTGCAATTGCCATAAATGCTTTTGGAGCACAGGGTTCAAGTGCCGCCCTGGTTATTGCCATTGCCTACATTATTCAAGTGCAGTCTGCGGCCTGGTATGTGAAATTGACTGACACCATATTTGGCAAAGCCCCTGATGCACAGGGGGCTTTTAAAAATGAATAAAATAGCGCGTCACAATGGCCCGGCACTACTCCTTTAAGCGCTGCCCCTTGCGCCAGGGTTTCTGGCTCTTTTTGATTTTTGCCATCATTAGCATCCAGGCTTATTAGCCTTCATCTTTGGCTACATCCAATTGCTTTCTTGCGAATATATTAAATTTATGGCCAACCCGCGTCACAAGCGTTCTAAGCTGGTGGCATTGTCCGATCGCGGCCGCAATGCTTTTCGACAGGCCCGCAGGAATGAAAATAAAATCATCGAGCAGGCCTTGCCGGGTATTGATCCGCAAAAGGCTATCGAAGCCCATAAATTGCTGGCAAGCATCCGGACAGCTATAGATAAAGGAAAGGAGTAGCGCTTTTGGAAACGTTTACCGAGCTTAAAGAATTCGTGGAAAACCCGGGCTATTCTAAGCAAAGGCAGCGCGCTCTGGCCGGTCTCAGCGATGGAATGATTGATGCCCCCATCATCGATCTTATTAACGGCTTTAACAGCCTACCTTATTGTTTTACCATCCAATGCTGCTATGGGCATTTCATATATAACCCGCAACAGGATCGATATAACTGTGATCCTTTGCCAAAAAGCGACCCGATAGAAACGGTGAAATACCGAATCGCATACATTTGTTTTTGTATTGAAAACAATGATTCGGGCAGGGGGCTGCTGGAGGCGTTTAAGGAAATGACGGCTATCGATCCTGATTACATTCAATTTTGCTGTGCCGAATGGTTTTGGAAAAGACAGGTCAATTCTTATGCGTTGCAGGTTGAACCCGATCGCTTCAAATATCAAGATACGGCCCAACTCAATTACAGGGAAGCATTACACGTAGAAAAAACCCGCAACGCGTTTATCGGTCAGCTGCATGAGTTACTTCAAAAACAGTCGCTTTAGTAGGTAATCTACGCAAATACCCATCTTTGATAAAAATCTGACAAACTGCAGATACCATTTCTGTATCTGAAATATGATCGAATTTTTATATTTTATGATATCACAGATTTTATAAGGTATGACTTTTTGAAGATTATCTTAATTCAAAAAGTATTTGGTTTTCGCCTTGATCGTGATATTACCGGCTACTACTGCGGTTGCATAGTTCACTGGGCCGTCGTAAAAAGGCTTTTATAATTCGTTACAGCCTAACACTAAACAGGCTGTCGCTTGAATTAATATAAAAACGTTATACCGGTATCTTATTTGGTTACACGATGATCGCTCTCATGCATAAATATATGGACAGACTTCGTCTTCTTTTTATGGCAAGCATTGCCATTATCATTCTTGGCTGCGGCACCTGGGTGGACTATCGCGACTCCAGCGGTGCAGGCAAAGCAAACACAGAGGTGGCCATATTCAAGGCGCATTTGGAGGATACACGCCGGATCGTCAGCGCCTCTGATGAACGCGTAGAATATGAGTACGATCCAGCGCAGAAGCCAACGCTGGGTTTCGCCGCACATCCACGAATAAGATTGCAACCCGGTCAGTACACCATTACAGCTGAAACGTGGCCATTCGGTTCGCGGTATGAATTCAAAGTCAATTTAGAGGCAGGACACGTGTACAAAGTCCAAACCGCCTTGTGTTCGTTGGAATGTATTGCGGCCGGCAAACCCTATCGGCATGACAGGTGGATTCAGGATATCACGGCGCGTAAACGAATATCAGACGTCGTATTCGAGTGCTATTCGAAAAAGAAGAGGCAGGGAGAGAGGCAAAAAGTACCGTGTCCGGTTGAAGAAGAAACCCGTGACACCGGTGATGCAGACAAAGCCAGCGCAGCAGCGACCAAAGCTGAAGAGAACACTCGCGACGCCGGTGATGCAGGCAAAACCAGCGCAGCGGCGGTCAAATCCGAAGAAGGCACTCGCGACGCCGGTGATGCGGACAAGGCCAGTGCGGTGGTGGACAAATCCGAAGAAGACACCCGCGGCGCCGGTGATGCAGGCGAAGTAAACGCAGAGGTGGCCATATTCAATGTGCATCAGGATAATACACGCCAGATCGTTAGCGCTTCTGACGGACGCATAGAATACCATTACAATCAAAAGCTGAAGCGAACTAAGCAGAAGGACCCACATATACCGATACAACTGGTACCCGACCAGTACACAATTACTGTTAAAACCTGGCCATTCGGTACGTTGTATGAATTCGAAGTCGATCTAAAGGCGGGACACACATATGTACTCGAAACCGACTTGTGTGCGTTTGATTGTATTTCGACCGGCGAACCCTATCGGCATGACAGGTGGATTCAGGACCTCACGATAGGTGACCGTATATCAGACATCGTATCCGAGTGCTATTTGGGAAAGAAGAGGCGCAGAGACAGACAGAAGGTACCGTGTCCGGACGACTAATATAGTCCATGAATCAATTTTTATCTTTATAATCGGTCAAGATGAGGTTGCCATCAGCAAATCCAACCGGCTCAAGGCCCGCATAAAGGATCAGAGTGACGGGCTTCTTTTATTAATTTAGCAAATCCCGGGACAAAAATATTCGAAAATACCCTCCAAAAAAATTATGAATAAAGAGCGTGTAACGAAAAATTAGCGCTACCTATAACGCATTACTCTTCAAACCTACTATACTCATTCCTCATTTTACCGCGGCGACTTGTGGGGTCGACTTGTCGCGGCGGAGTTCGTCAGAGCGGAGACGGGCTTGCCGCGGCGTAGCTCGCCAGAGCGAAGACGGGTCCTACTCCTTTAAGCGCTGCCCCTTGCGCCAGGGTTTCTGGGTCTCTTTGATTTTTGCCATCATCAGCATCCAGGCCTTTTTGTTGTAAACCGGCACCTGGCCGCGGTTGTGCTGGTAAAAGGGGGTGTCTAGCTGGGCGACATGAAAGGAATATTCGGCATTTGAGATGCTGGTCTGCCAGTGACCGGTTAAGCGACCGATGACCGATCCGCCGATAAACAGCAAACAGATGACAAGGGCATACAGGGCCGGCTGTAGGACACCTGATCTTTTGGCAGCGGAAATATAGAGCGTGTTGGGTTCCGGGCAGACCGCCACGCATTTTAAGCAGGCGTGGCATTCATCGGAGAGCACACCGGTGGTTTTGTGGACCTTGATGTCCACCGGACAGCTGCGCGTGCACTGGTGGCACTGGGTGCAGGTGTCTTCGTTGCGGTGGATTTTAAAGATACTGATAAAACTGAGCACACCCAGAAGCGCCCCGTAAGGGCACAGATAACGGCACCAGAAATTGCGAATCAATATGGATAAAACAAACAAGGCCACCAGCACCCAGAAGGCAAAGGCGGAGATGTCTCTGAAAAAGAGCAGCATCTTGATATCGGCTACCATGTTGTAGGGGCTGTAGATAAAATAGTCCAGATCGCGGGCGTTCATCTTGATAATGATGGCCCAGACAAAAAACAACAGCAGCAAATATTTGAGACTGCGCAGCGGGTAGTCCAGCCAGTGAGGCACGCGGACGTCTTTTCTGAAGATAAAGCGATGCAACCGGTTTAAATACTCGGTCAACAGGCCAAAAGGGCACACCCAGCTGCAGAAACCGCGCTTGAGCAAAATGGCGGTCGCCAGGATCACCAAAAAAATGACCAGGCCGGACGGGTGGATGGGATTGAAAATGCCGGTCACCAGCCAGTATTTAAAACTGATCAGAGAGCTGATGGGCAAAAACCCCTCGATGCCCGGCGGCCGAGTGATGGTCGGCAGAATGCCCTCTTCCAACTGGTTGACAAACAGGGTAAACTGCACGCCGATCAAAATGATCATCGCCAGAAAACCATATTGGATGATTTTACGAACGAATTGTATGGGTAAGTTTTTCATATGCTCTTTTAACTATTGAAGGGCTTGAAGCGTTTGCAAAATTAGCCCGCTCCATAAATGATCAGTCCGCCCGGGCGAGGTGCAAACTCATGCATAAGGGGGCCTAGCGAAAGAACAAATCCCGTTTGTATAGCAGTTAATTAAATAAATATTCAACATCGTGCCGCCAAATCATTATGAGACGATAAGTTGTTCTTTCATAACGCCCCCTAATGCATTCAAACAGTGCATCCGCCTTAGGCGTACTGATCATTCATTCCGCTATCATCACGCTTTGGGCAAAATAGACACCGACCCCTCAACTATTTTATTGAGAAGATTCCTGAATTAGGCCGCAGAATAGGGCAAAATGGGTATCAGAGGCTTTGATTTATGTCAAATTGGAGGTTATCTCACTGGTTGCTTTTTCTGGATGGGTTTTTCACCACGAAGCACACGAAGGGGCACGAAGTTGTGTATAATTTATTTTTTCTTGATTTTTGTCCTTCGTGTTCTTCGTGAACTTCGTGGTGGAATCAGGTCTAATGTAATAACTTAGCTTGTTTATTCTTCGATATTACGAAGTTTTATGAAGTTCGGTGGCACACACTACGCCGATGCCGGCGCGGGTCAGGGCGTCGGCGGTCAGATTGGTGGAGCGGTGCTTTTCGATATAATTTTGTTCGAGGGCCGGCATCAATCCCTGGGCTTCGACGTCGCTTTTGGCCATAAAATAATCCAGAATGTCGGAT
>JASJAN010000029.1 GCA_030066985.1 Desulfobacterales bacterium | reverse complement strand
GAAGCAGCAGTGGAAGCCGACCCGGACCTGGATTTGGGACTTGAACCTGATGAAGCTGAACCTGTCGCCACCGATGATGATATTGAATTGGAGGGTCTAACGTCCGAAGCAGCTGCGGAAGCCGACCCAGACCTGGATTTGGAACTTGAACCTGATGAAGCTGAACCTGCCGCCACCGAGGCTATTGCTGCTGACGATGGCAGTGAAGCGCTTGATATGGCGGATCTTGACGACCTGGTCGAAGACGAAACCGATACCCCGATCGAAGATGTCGTCTCCGAAGCTGCGGACGATTTAGACCTGGATCTTGATTTAGAACCGGAGCCGGAAACGGCATCTCCGGCCGCCGAATTGGATGCTGGCGCACCAGATAGTGATGAACTGGATTTATCAGAGTTAGAAGGTATTATTGAATCCACTGAAGAACCAGCCGAGGAAGATCAGAGTGCTGAAGCCTTAGATAGTCTTGACCTGGATATTGATCTGGATGAAGAACTGCCTGAGGAGGCGTCAGCGGTGGCCGCTGAGGAAAGTCTCGATGCCGATGATGAATTGGATTTTTCAGATCTTGAAGGAATTATGGATTCAGACGAACCGGCGGAAGCTGCTGCGGAGGATGATCTGGAACTTGAATTTGAAGTCGATGAAGATGCAGGCGACGCAGCTCCAGCTGAAGCCGCCCAGGCCTCCGATGAACTGGATATGTCAGATCTTGAACAAATGCTGGAATCCGATGAAAAGCCTTCTACTGAAGATGCGGATGAGCTGGAACTGGATTTGGATCTGGAGCCTGAGACAGCCGGCGCTGAGCCTGGGGCGGGTGACGATGCCGAATTCTTAGATATCGAACAAATGCTTGAGGGCGGTGACGATGCAGCTTCAGATGCTGAAGAAGTCGTCGAACTCGATCTAGAAGCGGTCATGGATGAGGCGACCCAGTCTGTGGACTCCGAACTTGAGCTGAATTTAGACCTGGATGCGGATGTGCAAGAAGGCGACGCGCAGCTGGAAGGTGCAGCATCCGGCGAAGAAGATCTCGATTTCAATCTATTGGACTCGGATGAAGAAACTTTGCAATTTGGCGCAACCCAGGCAGCCGCCACCCAGATCCAGGATGATCTGTCAGACAGCGCCGACCTGGGAGCCACCAGCGAAGAGTTTGCCACCGAAGAATTTGCTGAAACCCATGATATCTATGAGCAAACCGATGCGATGGACGATATGGATGTGCTAATGGGGGCTCCCGCGAAAAAGCGAAGCGCCCGCAAGCCCTTAATGGCAGTCGCGCTGATTTTTCTACTGTGCCTGGTCGGCATCATCGTGACCAACACCCTGGGTGTTAAAATTCCATACGTCAGCGATGTCCATATTCCGTATATCAGCGATATCAAAATTCCCTATCTAAGCGATTTGGCAAAGCCCAAAGTCCAGGATACGGCTGGCAACCTGATGATTACACCCATGAGCCGGACGATCTCATATAAGTTTGTTGACAATAATAGGGTGGGCAGGATTTTAGTGATCACCGGCCAAGTCCGCAACGAATATGATCATCCCCGCAGCAATATCAAAGTTACCGGTAAAATTTTTCAAAAAGGTAAAAGCCTGGCCAACTCAGCCACTGTTTATGCCGGCAATACGATCAGCGACGGTGATCTTCAACGCATGGGTATGGCGGACATTAAAAAACGGCTGCAAAATCGATCTGGGGACAAGCGTTCTAACGTGAAAGTCCAGACCGGCAAGACAATTCCTTTCTTAATTGTATTCAATCAATTGCCGCCTAACCTGGATGAATATACCGTGGAGGTGGCTGGATCCTCATCCTGACACCCTTTTAGCTTGACTTGCCACCGGTGAGTTGTTAAGAGGAGGTTTCGCCGGAAATCCGGTGAAGTATACCGTTGGCGGGTGGTTGTGGCGATGTAGCTCAGGTGGTCAGAGCATGCGGCTCATATCCGCAGTGTCCGGGGTTCAAGTCCCTGCATCGCCACCATTTACCGTCTGGTGGCGGCCCGATAAAACCCGATCAAACTTTGTGCAGAACGTTTAAAGCTTGTAAGCCCTTCTAGGATAAACGAAATCCTGAAGGGTTTTTATTTTTCCGGGAATATCTTCTCAGCCACCAAATAATGTGTTCCAATGTCCCGCCTCAAATCCAATCGATTGCCATCAGGGTCTTCTCTAGGTATGACGCGGATTTTGCCATTGTCAAAGGCGGAAAGGAGTTTGTTGCGAAACCGTTCCGCCACTTCACCCCGGTTTTCATCGGGCTTGATTCTGACATTGGCATTCAACCAGGCGACACGGGTACCGTCAGACTTGAATTGATTGTCATCCGCATTGCAGGTCATTGCCGACGGAATAATCTGGATGCTCTTTTTGCGAATATAATTAAAATCAATCTCAACCGGCTCACCTTTGGTACAGGACCACGGATAACCCTTTTGACCGTCCGGCCCACCGGGGCCGGTTACCAGACCGGCACAGATCGCCAGTTGATCCTCCCTGACTTCCGGTCTGACCTGATCAAGACGGCCATCAAACATGGCCTCGATGAGCACGCCCAGATTTCTCAAGCGGCGGGCAACCGGCTGGGCTTCGGGTTCGCCGGGCCGAATGTTGATTTCAGAAACCCGGATATGGGTGGGTTGTTTGTTGTTGTCCAGCGAGACGAAACACCCCGGGTACAGGATACACGGGCGCAGGTATTCATTTTCCTTCATAATGTCAACAAGGGGTCGGGCGATCAGATCGCCGGCCATTTGAATCAATTCGGGCGTTTCCATCGGGTGCGGTGAGATGGCGCCCATTCCGCCGGTGATGGGGTTGGTCTTGCTGGCCGGCCCCTCAAAACGTTCAGGGTAATCCATCGCAGTGGGCAGGATCTGGAAGTTGCCGTTTATGTCCACCAAAATCGTAAAGCTAATCTCAACCCCGGACATCAGACTTTCGATGAGCAGTGGCCAGTGCCCTTTGGCGCCGTACATTTTCTTATAATCGCGCTTATAATCCTTAATTAAGGTATCGTAGACTTCTCTGATTTCCCAGGAATTTAAAATGATGCGGGCGCCTTTTCCTCCGGCACTGTATGGATATTTTAAGACGGCCCCGCCATATTGCTGAATGTAGTCCAGACAGGTATGCAGGATGGTGTCGTACGCTTTGGCATCCACGGCCTCCCAGGAAGTCGCCACCGGGATGCCGGCCTGTTGGCACAGCTCTTTGCATTTGATTTTATCCCCTTCGATGAAAGCGGCATCTTTTTTAAGGCCGACGATGCGATCGCCAAAACCGGCGGACTCCACCTCATCCACCAGCCCGTCAAATAAAAGCGCCTCTGGCATCGGAACAACATAGTCGATGGCACCGGACTTGAGGGCCTCAATGATGGCCGCTGCATATTCATCGTAAGAATTTCCCTCTGTTGGAATGAACACAATCGGCCAATTCATGGTTTCTGCAAATTTTGGCATCGAGGGGGTTCCTCGAACGACAACGCCTTGATAGGACTCTTCATAAATTTCGCTGGTGGCAGTGGATACGACCAACGCGCTCAACAGGGTTCGGCCATCAGTACCGGCAAAGGCGATTTTTTTCATGAACGGTTCCTTTCAGGGCATTTTTTTCAAACTGCGAAACACACAAGGCTTTCATTAACAAATTGCAGGCGGCAGGGTCAAATCTATTTTCTGGCTGCTGGCTACTTGTTTCTGGCAGCTGGCTTTTGATTACCGGATACTGGCTGCCAGCATATGGCAATCGAGTTCTTGCTCTCATTTAAACCTATCATAATTGATTAAAATAAATACACAATCGTTGTTTGTCAGAGCAAAAAGCGAGAAGCAAGCCGCAAGAGGCCTGGAGCCATATAGGTGGTTTAATTTTGTTTGATAAAATTCATAAAAATGGTATAAAACACCAGGTACGAAACACCAACCACCAAATACACAACACTCTGGAACGAATATGTTACCGGGATTTACCAAAATTGTCGAAGAGCGCATTCGCAAAGCACAAAAGAAGGGTGAATTCGAAAATCTGGAAGGCAGTGGTGAGCCATTAGATCTTTTAAACGATCAAACCGTGGCCGAAGAATTGCGTCTGGCTTATAAGATTTTAAAAAATGCCGATTGCATCCCCCCCGAGCTCGAATTAAAGAAGGAGATTCGGCAAACGGAAGAACTCCTGGGCGCAATGACGGATACCACCGAGAAATATCGTGCGATTAAAAAGCTCAATTTTCTGATCATGAAGCTAAATACCCTGCGGGGCACCTCCATCGAATTCGAAGAACCTCAGAAATATTCGGAAAAACTGATTGATAAGCTCGAATCATCCGATTCACATCGCAAAAAACGCAAGTAATTATTAAGGTTTAATGCGGGTGTCAGGTTCCAGCTATTTTTGCCTCTGGCTTCTCGCTGCTGGCTACTGGCTAAGAGCCTGTGATCAGTAACTGACAGCCAGCCGTTAGCGATCAGAAGCCAGCAGCCAGAGTCTATTAGCCAGAATCCAGCAGACTGACATCTGAATCCGCCTACGGCGGAACACCTGAAACCTTTTATGAAGGGGTAGAAGCCATGGGGAAATTGACGTTGGCCTTACTATCAGGCGGGGTGTCTTCAGAACGCGAAGTCTCTTTGAACAGCGGGGATCAGGTGTATGCGGCCTTGGATAAGGACAAATATCAGATCATCCGCTATGACCCGAAAACCGATTTGGCGCGCCTGGTTGAGGATGCGCCCCAAATCAATGCGGCGCTGATCATTTTGCATGGCCCTTATGGAGAGGATGGTACGGTTCAGGGCCTGCTTGAATTGCTCAATATCCCCTATCAGGGGTCGGGCGTGCTGGGCAGCTCGCTTGCCATGAATAAGCTGGCTGCCAAATATCTGTATGAAAAAGCCGGTCTGCTGGTGCCGCCCTATCTGGCGCTGCAAAAAGGCGGTTCGATGGATCCGACGGCCTGGGAAAAGCAGCTCGGTCTGCCGTTGGTTGTCAAACCCAACGAGGCGGGCTCCAGTGTGGGGATGACCATTGTAAAATCACAAGATGCGATGTCTGCGGCAGTGGAAAAAGCATTTACCCACGACAGCACCGTTTTGCTCGAAAGTTACATTGACGGTATCGAGCTGACCGCTGGTGTGATTGGCAACCAAGAACTGCAGGCCTTACCGTTGATTGAGATCATTCCAGATGATGAACATGAATTTTTCGATTATGAGGCCAAATATACGGCCGGCGTTACCCAGGAAATCTGCCCGGCGCGAGTTGATGATCAAATTACATCAACCGCCCAGGAATATGCCAAAACAGCCCACCGCGCCCTTTTTTGCAAGGGTTACAGCCGCACGGATATGATATTAAAAGCAGATCAGATCTACGTTCTGGAGACCAACACCATTCCGGGGATGACCGCAACCAGCCTCTTGCCCCAGGCAGCTCAGGTTGCCGGATTCAGCTTCAGCGGGCTTCTCGACGAACTCATCACGCTGTGCATCGAAGATCATCAAAACAGACGGTAAGCTTATGATAGTCAAAAGTAACCGGGAACTAAAGGCGCGTTACCATGAACTGTCCGGCGGCGATGTTTTTATTGGCATTCTGTCGCTGAAATATCTGAAGCAGACGATGCTGATCGATATGCTTGAGCGCGGTATTCGCTGTCTGCCTTCAGCTCTGGCGCAAATTTTAAATAGCTCAAAAGTTGCCCAGGCGTTTGTTTTAAAAGATTGGATGCTGCCGCACACGCGGGTGATTCCGCGTCGCAGCGATTTAATCGAAGCCTTGAATGCCTATAATCGGCAGGATATCGGGGCGGTGGTCACCAAGCAAGACGGCATGCACTGCGGTCATGGTATCCGCCGCTGGGAAACCATGGAAACCCTGTACAGTTTTATGGCCCTGGATCAATCGTCCTATCCGTTTGTGCTGCAGCCCTTTCAGGAACAATTTACCGATGTTCGCATCATCATCGTGGAAGATTATGTTGAAGCCTATACGCGCCATAATCCCCACAACTTCAGGGTAAACATAACGCAGGGCGGTACCAGTTCAGTGTATGCGTTAAAAGCACATCAAAAAGCGTTTTGCCGCACGATCATGCAGCGCGGAAATTTTCCGTATGCCCACCTTGATCTGATGGTTTTGGAAAACGACACCTGTTATCTGTCGGAGATCGCATTAAACGGCGGTATCAGAGGGGCCCAGATCAGCAGGCCGGAGCTGGATCAGAAAAAAATGGCTGTGCTGGAAAAATTAGCAGGGAAAAGTATAGATGTTTAAAACTCACGCAAAGACGCGAAGATCGCAAAGAAAAAAAATAAAAATGCAATAAGTGCTTAGCGCCTTTGCGCCTTTGCGAGAGAAAATTCATGCTATCTTTAAATTCAAAGAAGGAGGAAAATTGAGCGCGCAAACTAAACCACAAGTTGGCATTGTCATGGGAAGCGATTCTGACCTGGAAGTGATGAAAGCAGCCTCGGACATCTTGCAGGAATTCGGCGTGGCATTTGAAATGACGGTGGCATCCGCCCACCGCAGCCCGCAACGGGCTGCCAATTGGGCGACGACCGCCCGCGAGCGGGGTATCAAAGTGATCATTGCCGGTGCTGGGCATGCCGCCCATCTGGCCGGCGCCATGGCCGCCCACACCAGCCTTCCGATCATCGGTGTCCCTATTGATTCTTCCTGCCTGCAGGGGCTGGATGCTCTACTGGCCACGGTGCAAATGCCGCCCGGTATCCCGGTAGCGACCATGGCCATCGGAAAACCCGGCGCCAGAAATGCCGGCATACTGGCTGTACAGATCCTTGCCCTGGCAGATGACGATCTGGCTGCCCGGTTCGAGGCTTTTAAGCAGGACATGGCCATCAAAGTCGAGCAAAAAGCCAAAAAACTCGAAGAATCCTTGTAGAATTTCTTAGACAGGAATTTGGGGAAGCGATTTTAACCGCAGACTCACGCAGGCAATCGCAGACAGTATTCTTTCCTCCCGACGACCTGTCGGGAGGAAAACCTGCATACCCTGCGGGCAAACAGGTTTTATTATATGGGAGCAAATAACCGCGATATTTTAAAGTGACCACCTAAATTCAAAAGATACATTAAAAAATTATCGCGCAGCGATTGACGTGTTTTTTGCCGGGCGAGTCGACCGGCAAAAAGGTCAGCGTCCGTCTGCGTGGGTCTGCGGTTAATAAAAAAATCAATCCACTCTATGAATCCATCAAACATTCGAAGGATCAATTCCGAAAAGCCCGAGCCTGCAATTATCGAAGAGGCGGCTGATGTGATTCAGCAGGGTGGGGTGGTGGTGTTTCCCACCCGCTGCCTTTACGGGTTGGGCGCTAACGCCTTTGATGCCAGCGCGGTCAAGCGGGTATCTCTTATCAAACAGCGCCCGGCCGACAATCCGATCCTGACGTTGATTGATTCCAAACAGCGGCTTGACGAGCTGGCGGCGAGCATTCCGCCGGTCGCCGATGTTCTGATGCAGGCATTTTGGCCCGGCCGGCTGACCCTGGTCTTTGAAGCCCGCAAAAGCCTGTCGCAGCAATTAACCGCCGGCAGCGGTAAAATCGGAGTGCGTCTGCCCGGGCATCCGGTGGCATATGCGCTAACCAGTCAGAGCAGCACGGCGCTTACCGGCACCAGTGCAAATATATCGGGACGTCCGGGATGTCACCGGGTCGAAGATCTGGACGACCCCATCGCCGGGCAGGTGGATCTGATTCTGGATGGCGGCATGCTCAAAGGCGGTGTCGGATCCACGGTCATCGACATCACCCAGAACCCACCACAAATCCTCCGCGAAGGGCAGGTTTCTGCTGAAGAAATCCGGTATTGCCTCTCTCAAAGGTAGGCGTCAACTAAAAAATAAATGCTCACACGACTCGTAGAAGGCTTTTAGACAGGATTTACAGGATTATCAGGATTTCTTTTGGCCGTTCTCCGGAAGAGAACGGCCAAACCCTATCGCCTGCGGCGAGTTTCACCGAGCTTTTGCCATCAAAGATGGTGTTTTAATACTAAGGAGCCCATTTTAAGCTTAAATTGCATGGCCGAAGGTTTTTTTCCGCTGAAAGCGGATTGAGTTTAGTCGCTCTCGTCTGGAGGGCGACTAAGAAATATATCCTCAAAATCCTGTAAATCCTGTCAGATAAATAAAAATAAGATTCAATCCAATCTGTAAAGCAGATCCCAAACCGAAGTATTGACAACTACCTTCAAGTTGCCTATATAAGCTCCGATTGCCGGGGTGGTGAAACTGGTAGACGCACTGGACTCAAAATCCAGCGGACTTTACGTCCATGCGGGTTCGATTCCCGCCCCCGGCACCATTAAAACCAAAAAGGGTTGGCGATCTGTCGCCAACCCTTTGTTTGTTCTTCACTAATGGTCACAGGCATTAATACCGGTCATCAGCGTGTTGTCCAGGTAGCTTTGAACGAGTTTCTCCGGCGGCAGCTCAGGTGCACCGGTAATCACTTTGATACCTTTGTCGCCCAAAAGGCCAACAGCGCGTTGCCCCATGCCGCCGGCAATGATCACGTCGGCGCCCAGCTGGTGCAGCCAATTCGGCAGCACTCCGGGCTCGTGCGGCGGAGGAACAAGCGTTTCCTGTTTTCTGATTTGTTCGCCTTCAACCTCTACAAGTGCAAATTCCTGGCAATGCCCAAAATGGACAGTTAATTTTCCATTGGCCAATGGTATGGCAATTTTCATAGTCAATATCCTCCTGCTTTAATTATTAGATGTTGAGTATTTTTGATAAGCTGTTCCAGATTATCGTTAAAGCCTGGGCGGCGTTTGAATTTTTTTGGTATTCAAAAATGGATTGGCCTTGAACCATGGCCTTGGTAAATATTGGATCAAACGGTATCCTTCCCAGGCAGGCCAGGCCTTCCCCGCGAGCAAAATTTTCAATATCGCCAGTCAGATCCAAATTAAGGTCGTATTTATTCACGCACACCATACCCGGGACTTTGAAATGATTTGCCAGTTCGATGACCCGCTGCATATCGTGAATGCCTGAAAGGGTCGGTTCAGCCACAATCAGCACGGCGCTGGCACCGCCGATCGAGGCGATGACTGGACAGCCCACACCGGGCGGGCCATCTGTTAGAATTAGGCCAATCTCTTTCATTTCTGCCAGTCTTTTGGATTCCTGTCGCACGAGTGTCACCAATTTGCCGGAATTCTCCTCAGCAATTCCGAGGCGGGCATGCACCAGGGGGCCAAAGCGCGTCCCGGAAACATACCATTCACCACAGGTATTTTCCGGAAAATCAATTGCCTTTTGCGGGCAAAAATAGACACACACGCCGCAACCCTCGCAATCAATGGGGTTGATGTTAAAATTTTCATCGATGGCACCAAACTGGCAAATATCCCTGCACAGACCGCATTGGTCGCAAGTGTTTTTATCAATGGCCGCCGTGTGACCCGATTTAAAATCCGCCCGGGCAGAAACCAGCGGGTTCAAAATCAAATGCAGGTCTGCAGCATCCACATCAGCATCACACAGAACCTTGTTTTCGGCCAATGATGCAAATCCAGCAACAAAGCTGGTTTTACCGGTGCCGCCTTTTCCGCTGATGACAATGAGTTCTTTCATGTTTGGTATTTGGTGTTTAATGTTTCGTGTTTGGTGTTCGGTTATTGGAAAGATGCCTGATTTTGTCGTGGAGCTCTAAAAAGCGGTTTTTCCACTGCGGCATTATGTCCACGATCATCTTTCCTCTTGAATAGGCCTCGGCAATGTCACGATCAAAAGGGATTTCCAATAATATCGGCAAATTCATTGCTTGGGCATATTCTTTGACCCTGTCATCTCCCAGATCCGCTCGATTGATGACCAATCCCAGAGGGATTCTGAGCATCTCAGCCGCGCCAACCGCCAATTTTAAGTCGTAAAGACCAAAAGGCGTGGGCTCGGTGACCAGGAGCACAAGATTACTCTCTCTCATCGCTGCGATTACCGGGCATGAAGTCCCCGGCGGGGCGTCAATAATGGTCAGTTTTTCAGAATTTTGATAGGCGCGCACTTTTTTTATTAAAGGCGAAGACATGGCTTCACCCACCCGCAACCGGCCGTGAACAAATTCGATGCGGTTGCTGCGTCCTCTTTGGATCACGCCGAGCTCTCGCCGGCCCGCTTGAATGGCACCCTCCGGGCATACCTGCTGGCAGCCGCCGCAGCTGTGGCAAAGTTCGCTAAAAACCAATACGGTTTGATTGACCACCGCGATGGCGTTAAACTGACAGATTTCAGCGCATTTGCCGCAATAGGTGCACCTATCGTCGACGATTTTTGGAACCGGCAAATATACCGTTTCTGTTTCATCAAACGTTGGATTGATAAACAGGTGGGCATTGGGCTCTTCCACATCACAGTCCAGCAATTGAACGCGGGCACCCAACGATTGAGCCAAATTGGTCGCCACGGTTGTTTTACCAGTTCCGCCTTTTCCGCTGGCAATGCTGACGATCATGTGACCTCATCCTTTTGTTTGAATGCGCTTCTAATTGCGCCGCATCCCGCCGCCGCGCCCCTGTCCGCGGCCGGTGCCCTGACGCATTCCACTGGTGCCGCTACGGCCCATTCCGCGGCCGCCGTAGCCACCTGATGCCTTTCCAGCACCCATACGACCGCCTGCTGAGCTGACTGTTCCCATGCCAAAATGACTGCCGACCGTGGCTTGGCTCGTGGGCTTGAGACTGCCGCTGTTAAAGCGTGCGATCACCTCCTTGATGGTGCCCTGTTGCTCTGTAAAAATGTCGATGCCGGCGGTGGTTAGTGTTTGGACCGCATTGGGGCCTACATGACCGGTAATGATGACGTCTACGTTTTGGCCGGCCAGAAGTTGAGCGGCCTGGATACCGGCGCCACTCCCCTGGGCAGCGCTCTGGTTGTCAAAAATCTCAACGTCCATATTCGCCGGATCGACGATCAGAAAATAGGCACAGCGGCCGAATCGAGGATCAAGGGCAGAATCCAGACTGTTACCTGAAGAGCTGATGGCAATTTTCATGACACAACCTCCTTGTTATGGGCATATGCTCATAATAAAAATAAACCCAAGCGGGTTGAATGTCAAGAAATATTATGGACCAGTCGATGAAAATAGGAAGAGTAGGGCGCTTGTATCGTATTTGAATGAATTCGCCGGTTGCCCTGATTGATTTTATTTTAGATTTTTCTGATTGTCTTTGTAGTTTTTGTGGGCGGCAGAATTGCCAGGGTCAATGCGTCGGGCTTTATCAAAGTGATGGTGGGCAGCCTCAAATTTACCCTGACGTTGCAAAGCTAATCCAAGATTGTTGTGTGCTTCTGCATAATCGGGATATAGCCTTAAGGCTTCTTGATAATGATAAATGGCCTCGGTAAGATTGTTTTGTCTTCCCAGTGCAATTCCTAAATTGTTATGGGCGCGAGAATAGGTAGGGTTAAGTCGCAACACTTCTTTAAAGTGATCAACGGCTTCATTCAAACGTCCCTGCATGACCATGACAACGCCTATATCATTGAGAGTGTCTTTGTTGTTCGGTTCGAGGCGTAAAGATTCATTGAGGTGAACCAGGCCCTCTTTGAAATGGTCGTTCTTGGCCAAAGTATAGCCCAAATTATAATGGGCTGTTGCATAATCCGGCTTGATTTGCAACGACCGCCGGTACATTTGATATGCTTCATTCACCCGACCGACAGAGGCTAAAGCGACACCCAGGTTGTTATAGGGACGTGCCTTTTGCGGTGATTTTAATGCGCTATCCTGCCAAATGGTAACGGCACTTGTCCAAACCTGGTTACGCGTATAAGTTCCAATCGATCCTGCAGCAGTCAAGATGCTCAGTAAAGCAACACAAAGCCATTTGAGTCTGATGACCTTAAAGGCAACACTAACCATCGTCAGGATCAACATCATCGACGGAAGATAGGTGCGATGTTCAAAAATGATTTCAAGCGGAATAATTGAGGACTCAATGACCAAATTGGTAAAAAACCAGACGATACCAAATGACACCAGCGGTTGTTTTTTAGCCGTTATGGCAGCTATCAGAATCATGACTGCAAGAGCCAATATGGCCAAAACGGTGCTGATCGGATCCATCAGTGAGTGGGAGAGTGCAAAATCATGATCCAGATTCAACCGGGACGGAGACGGCCAAATCAAAAGGCTCAGATAAAACAGGACGACCCGTGGCTGTGTCAACAGGCGTTGGATAAGCGTAAACTCACGACGTTCGTAACCCATCAAGATTCGATCGATTGGATCGCCACCCAGCAAAATGAGGACGGTCACGATTGTCAGCAGAAAACATCCTATCAATGATGCGATGTAAATCTTGGAGCGTGCCTGTCGGAAAAAATACAGCTCATAGGCCAAAATCACAAAGGGAAGCGTGGCGGCGATCTGCTTTGATGCCAGCGCCAGTAATGCGGCTATAATACAGCCTGCCAGCAAGCTCCATTTCTGTTTCCGACGTTCGCAGAGTCGAAAGCGGGCGTAGAGCAACATCGATAAGACATAGAACATGGCGGCCATACTATTCATACGCTGTACAACATAGCTAATAGATTGGGTTTGCAGTGGGTGAACCATCCAGATGGCCGCGGTGAAGAACGCGATCCATAATCGCTGATCGGCGTCTAACCTTATGTTCGGGGTACCCAAGGTGGTCTTGACAAAAATATATAGAAATATACCGCTGCCGATATGAATAAGGATGTTGACCAGGTGGAAGCCTGTCCGGTTGTAGCCGTGCAGGTAGTAGTTCAGCGCAAAGCTGATGTTGGAAAGGGGCCGCTGGTTAGCCGGACTTTTAAAGGCCGCATCCGCCAGGTTCTTAAACGAGAACTCGGACATGCGGATATGAAGATTTGAAACAATGTTGGGTCTATCATCAAAAACAAACGGACCGTCAAGGGTATGGGCGTAAATGACGACAACCACAAGTACAAGGGACAACAGGCACAGATTTTCGTATTTGGTGAGAAACGCGGATAAATCTGTTTTGGCATTCATCGCTCGGACACCGCATTTATTTTATAGCAATTTCAGGATTGAAGCCGTCTGTTGTAAGCTGTCGCACAAGGCCTGCGGCGGCCTTTTTGTTTGCAAAGGCGCCGATTAAAATACGAATTTGATTCGGGTCGGTTTTTGACGGCAGCTGGTAGCTGAAGTAGCCCTTGGCTTTTAGATCGGTTTGAATTTGCCGGACTTTATTCCGGGGGATTGGCTTGCCGATCTGAACGGTATAAGGTTTTTTGGCGATATTCACATAGCGAAATTTTCTGCGTTTCAACTCGTCAGCCGCGCTGCGGGCTTCTGCCAGGCTTGTATAGTTGCCGACAAAAACACGGTACCATCTTCCCTTTCCGGAAATATCCACCGGACTGGTAAAAGCCGGGTCACCATTGGTATTGAGCTTGCGGGCCACCTGAATGGATTGTTGCGGGTCCCGAAATGAGCTGATTTGAATGGTATACGGTAAGGGTTTGACTATCGTGGCCGCTGTTTTTCGGGCGGGTGCCGCAACTACCGGTTCAGGCTTTCTAGCGGCGACAGGCTTTTTCTGAGCTTTAGCGGGCGGCGCTGCTTTGGCGGCTCTGGTCGGGGCGATCTTGTCCTGCGATGCGGCCGCTGGCGTTGGTTTCTTAGCTGTAGCCACGGTTTTTTTTGATTTGGCAGACACCGCGGGTTGAGTCGGTTTAGACTGCTTTTTGCCGCTCGCTGGAGCGGTTTTCGGTTTTGGCGGATTTTTAGCGGATGCGGTTTTCAGTGCTTTGTCCGTTGATGCGGGCGTTTTTGGAGTGCTGGATTTGGGCGATGCCTTTGCCGTTTGGGAACCGGTAATTTTGGCCCTGGCTGAATAATCGATCAGCAGCGCCTGCTGTGCCCGATAGCTTTTCAAATGCAGCAGGTATTTGTGCACATCTGCAGTTTTATTTTCCAGCATCAGTTTTTGAATGGCCTTTCTCTGGACATCCACAGCCGTATCAAAATTACCAACGGCTGCATGGGCAGCAGCCAGGGCATCCATGGAATTGATATCCGCTTTAAGCTCAACGGCCTTTTTGGCCAGGCGGACGGCCTCTCCCCCGTTCCGAATGCGCTGATCGGAGGCCGTGGCCAGCACCCAGGCTTTGTTATTGTAAGCATCGACCAAGAAAGGATTGATTTCAAGCGCGCGGGTATAGTCGTTTAGCGCGGCTTTCAAATTACCGGTCTGCGTATGGGCGAATCCACGATTGTTATACGCTTCTGCATACCGAGGACGAATGTCTATTGCTTTGTTGTAATCGGCCATGGCCTTGTCAAAATCTTTTTTTAGGGCATAGGCGACGCCCCGGAAATTATAGGACTGATAGTCGCGCGGTATGATATCGATGGCAGTTGAAAAGGCCTCGATGGCCTCATCATACCGGTGCTGGCTGAGCAGCTTGCGGCCTTTTGTGTGCCAGTCTTCATCCTGAGCCTGGGCTCCAGAATTTATTAAACATACGGCTATCGCGATAATGGCCAAAATCAGTTTGATTGATCGCATAATGGTCTCCAAACGATAGGTCTTAAACGTGCCCACGATGGCAACTGAGGCAGCGCATCTCAGGTCTGCCTTATGTTAAGCCCAATGACACCTCTTTACAGCCGCTCAATCGGTGATTTGTTGTAAGGCCAGGTAAAAAAACTGGATATCTTTACATTTTTGCGGCTGGGGCACTCTGGGGAAAAGGATTGATATATTTGTTAAAACGTAACGCTAGAATATCGAATATTTAGTGGAAATGCAATTCATATTGATGCAAACGGCACCGGATTTGCGCTAAGCTATGGTGCATCGGCGGATTGTGATCTTTGATGGTGTTAAGTGGTGCATTTTCGGGGACATACATCGATCGGTCTGTATTTTATTTGACAGTTGCACACATTCATTATAAAATTAAAGGGTTACAAGGTTCAGAAGACAGAAGACATATGTCAGAAGTCAGATCGAAATTGACAGATAAGAATCTGTGCGCAGGTAGCGCTCTACTGCTGCCAGCAGCTAGCAGCAAGTAGCCAGAGTACGAAAGCAAGAACGCTTCAACCCCGAAATTTCAAAATGAGAAAGACTGCGTGAAGAGAAAACCCGAAAAGCAAAATGCCTTTATGGATTCGATGGTCGTCACCGGAATTGCACTGGCCGCCCTGTATTGGGTATGCGAATCCTTTATGTATTTTTTTATGGCGCCCGAGGCCAACTTTATCCAGCATCTGCTGGGACCCAACCGGTTTGAGGTATTTACCCGTCTGCTGGTATTATGTTTGCTTGCCATATTCACATCCCACTTTCAGCACACCTTTAATAAGCGTCGCCTGGCCGACAAAGCACTTATGGAAAGCGAGGCCAAGTATCGGTCGATCGTCGAGGGCCTGGAAGAGGGCTATTTTGAAATTGACCTGAACGGCAACCTGACCTTTTTTAACGAGCCGCTGTGTAAAATCTTAGGATTTGAGCGCTCGGACCTGGAAGACAAAAATATCAGCATCTTCACCACTGAAGCCACCCGCCGCAAAATGGATGATATCTACGAGCAGGTCAAAAAAACAGGCGAGCACATACGGGTAGGCGACTATGATGCACTGGGCAAAGATGGTCGGCAAGTTGCGCTCGAGTTGACGGTATCTTTGCTGCGAGACACCGGTGATACACCTAGCGGTTTTCGGGGCATCATGCGGGATGTATCCGATCGAAAAGTGGCCGAGGCTGAAAAAAAGAAACTTGAAATCCAAGTCCAGCAGGCCCAGAAGATGGAATCCATCGGTACGCTGGCCGGAGGGATTGCCCATGATTTCAACAACATTCTGATGGGAATTCAGGGAAATGCTTCATTGATGGCCATAAAGACCGAATCCAGCCATCCGAGCTACGAAAAAATTAAAAATATCGAGACCTATGTGGAAAACGGCACGGAGTTAACCCGTCAGTTGCTGGGCTTTGCCCGCCGGGGCAAATATCATGCGATTACCACGGAAATCAACGATGTGATTGACAAATCAGCCAGTATGTTCGGCCGCACCAAAAAGGAAATCCAAATTCAAACGGATTTGGGCGCGCAGCTGTGGACGGTTGAAGTGGATCGCGGTCAAATTGAACAGGCCCTGTTAAATCTATACGTCAACGCCTGGCAGGCCATGCCCGAGGGCGGCCGGCTGAGTTTAAAAACCGAAAATATCGTACTCGGTGCCGATTTTATCAATAGCCAGCCGTATAAAGTTGAAGCCGGAGATTACATCAAGATAACGGTAACCGACTCGGGCATCGGCATTGATAAAGAGACCCAGACCCGGATTTTTGAACCCTTCTTTACCACCAAGGAAATGGGGCGCGGGACAGGGCTGGGTCTGGCCTCGGTCTATGGCATCATCAAAAATCATGGTGGTTATATCAATGTTTACAGTGAACTCGGTCAGGGCACCTCTTTTACCATATATTTGCCGGCCTCGGTCAAAAAAGTCCAACCCGAGGTCGAAACGGTTGCGCCTACCGTGGTGACCGGCAATGGCACTATCCTGTTGATCGATGATGAGAAAATGATTATCGACGTGGGCCAGGAGCTGCTCCAAGAGCTGGGTTTTGATGTGCTGACCGCCGCCAGTGGTCCGGATGCCATTGATATTTATCACCGGAAGTCTGCTGACATCGATCTGGTCATCATGGACCTGATTATGCCCGGTATGAGCGGGGGCGAGACCTTTGATCGCCTCAAAGAAATAGATCCCCATGTCAAGGTGCTGTTGTCCAGCGGTTACAGCATCAACGGCCAGGCCGCTAAAATCTTGGAGCGTGGCTGTGACGGGTTTATCCAGAAACCGTTTAACATCAATCAGCTGTCCGAGAAAATTCAGGGGATTATCGCTAAAAAATAGGGTTCAAGGTTCAAGGTTCAAAGGTTCAGGGTTCATGGGTTTAGGGTTGCAGAAGGACTGAGCGATGAGGATCCGTCTTCGCTTTTGCAAGCTCCGCCGCGCTAAACTGAGGACTGAGTCAGAAATAACATTGTTGTATCTATCTTTAGACATGCAACATCCACCCCGCAACCTTGAACCTCGGAACCCTGAACGCAGAACCCAGAACCTACAACTCGAACATCACCGGCTCCCTCAGAATGAGCTCGATGGCCTGATCGGCTGCTGCTGCGGCTTGCGGAAAAGCGCGTTTGAGTCTGCGAATGTGCCGCAGGTTATCCGCCGTTCGCAGGATCAGCATCACCAGATCCCCTTCCTCCATTTCAGCCACAGTCCGTACTTTTTCCCACGGCTCGGCGTTGGCCCAGGCGTAAATAGCCATCATGGGCCTTAAATGCAGTACACGGGCTTCAAATCCCTTTTCAAGCATTTGCCAGGCAAACGGCCGCAGCCCTTTGACCACGCGGTCAAAGGCGCCCCAAAGCCGTTTGGGCACCTGCTTTTTGGGAATTTTGCTGTCAAATTCACGTTCGTTGACAAAGGCTGCGATCACACCGGCCAGAAGGTGCGCATCTTTTTGCGGCAAAAGGCCCTGTCGAAAGCCCTCGGCGATCAAAAGGGGTTGGTCCACCCGCAATTGACTGGCCCATTTGCCGTCATCTGTCAAGGTGCCGTTTTTGTCCACAAAACCGGTTTTTTTTAGAAAATTGAGGTGGCTGGAAAAATCATCCCACAAAAGACGGCGGCGCTTGCGGCCGGATTTTTTGCGGCCGCCTTTGACCATCAGATAAGCGGCAAAAGATCGTTCGAGTAGATCCCTGATCTGGTCGGGATCATGCGAAAGCAGTAAATTCAGCACCATCGAAAAATTAATTCTGATCTGGCTACTGACACCCTCCGGCGGGCGCTGAAATAACTGTGCCAGCCAGCGGACATCCATATATTTATTCGGCAGCAGCAGGGCAAATCCGATATGGTCCATGCCCCGGCGGCCGGCACGACCCGTCATCTGGTGAAATTCAGTGGCGTCCAGCGGCAGGAACTGGGTGCCGTTAAAGCGGTCGGAATTTAGAAAAACCACCGTACGGGCCGGAAAATTGACACCGGCGGCGACAGTGGATGTGGCAAACACTGCATCCAGCAGTCCATCGCTCATCAGCCGTTCAAGCATCAGTTTCCAGGTGGGCAGCTGACCGGCATGATGGGAGCCCAGTGCCAGGTTTTCCAAAAACCAACGCTGTCGGTGCTTTAACATATGCGGGCTCTGACGGCCAAATGCGCTGACACGCTCCCGGATAACGGCCTTGCGCTCCTGCCCGGCCATGCGTTTGCCCCGGCACAGCTCCAGGGCACGGTCGCAGTCTGCTCGGGATTTGAGGAAAAAAAGGGCCGGCAGCAGGTCATATGTTTGCAGTACTCGCAAGACATCGTCAAACGGCACGCGGTGATCGGGCAGCCGGCGTTGCCGCGAGCGCTTTTTTTTTAGATATTCATTGACCTTTTTGGTGATCTTTTCTTTGCCAGACGACTTGGACGGTTCGGTCAGAGGCAGCAGGGTGCCGGAGGGGTGCAGAAAAAGGGGGACCAGCGGCACCGGGCGTTTGGTTTCCCTGATCACCGTGCAGCGGGTGGAGCGGATCGAACTCAGCCAGCCGGCAATTTGATCGGCATTGCCGATGGTGGCCGACAGCAGTAACAGCGGGATGCGGTCCGGCAGATATATCATGATTTCTTCCCATACCACGCCGCGGTCCGTATCTCCTAAAAAATGGGCCTCGTCCAAAACCACAAAATCAGCCGCCAACAATTGCCCCCGGTGCATGGCATCGTACAATTGGTTGCGCAGGATTTCTGTAGTCCCGACGATGATGGCAGCATCGGGATTTTCTTTGCGGTCGCCGGTGAGAATGCCCACCTCCTGTTGACCGAAAATGGTGCAGAATTCTGCGTATTTGGCATTGCTCAGCGCTTTTAGCGGGCAGGCGTACCAGGATTTACCGCCCTCGCCGTGAATACTCGCGATGGCCTTTTCTGCAATCCAGGTTTTTCCCGAACCGGTAGGTGCGGAAACCAGGCAATCATTTTGAGCGATGGCGGCCAGTGCATCCAGTTGAAAGGCATCGGGTGTGAAGGCCGGGCTGTCCGGCACGCCGATTTCTGCAAAAACTTTACGCAGTCTGGTATCGGCGCCCGGCTTGAGGTGGAATGTTTTGGGTTTCTTGCGGGGATAACGCTTGGGCCGGAAGAAACGTTTGCTGCGTTTTGCCATCAGAGTTTTGAGATCATCGTCTGGACTTTGGCTTTAGAAGGTGAGTCCACATCAAAAGGGGAGGCCCCGTTGAGATCCGCTTCAATCAGCGCCTCGTCATAGGGCAGAAAACCCAAAAATTCAAAATCATCCAGGTGAGTTTTCAAGAAAGCTTCATCCTGGGGACCGCGCACTTTGTTGCCGACCACCGCTATGTGGCTCAACCCGATTTCGCCGGCCAGCTTGCGGATGTGCTCGGCCGTATCGATACTACGCCGGCCTGGCTCCACGACCACAATCAGTTTGTCCACCGCTTTGGCCGTTGCCCGCCCCAGGTGCTCGATGCCGGCTTCCATATCCATGACCACCACTTCGTCGCGGGCCAGCACAATGTGCATGACCAGGGCCCTGAGCAGCGAGCTTTCCGGGCAGATACAGCCGGAGCCGCCTTTTTTAATGCCACCCAGGCGCATCAGCTTGATGCCGTCAAACTTAACCGAGATCTCATCGGGCAGATCATCCACTTTGGGGTTAAGTTTGAAGTATCCGCCGATGCTGCCGGGCTTGGCACCGGTTCTTTCAAAGACGAGGTCTTCCATTTCGGCGATGGGCACGATTTTATCCGCATCGGCAATTCCTACGCCGGCCGCCAGGTTGGCGTCCGGGTCGGCATCGATGGCCAGAACGCGTTTTCCTTCGGCGTTGAGGGTTCGAATCATCAAAGACGCAAATGTGGTTTTTCCGACACCGCCCTTACCGCTGACTGCCAGTTTCATAAAAGGACCCTTTCAATAATTCAGGATACCGTATTGGTTTCCTGTTGGCTATGGATTTGTTGGTGTTTATTTTCTCGCAAAGCCGCAAAGATCGCAAAGAAATGAATTAAGGGGAAAAACCAAATGATCTTTACGCCTTGGCGTCTTTGCGTGAAGAAATCTGTTCCAAATATAACACAGGAATCCATTCCGGCAAGCCCAAAAGCGCCCGCGAGCGGGCATCCGATTCTGCCGCTTATCGCCGCTTGCTCCCCACAAAAAAAAGAGCAGCGTAGATGCGCTGCTCTTTTTCATGCTGAAGCTAATTTGTTCAGGCTTAATCGGCCATAAAGTTAGCGCGACCAAACCCCGGGCCGAACGGTGGTGGATATCGTCCGGGATAAAGATACACCGGCGCTTTGCTGAAAGCTCAGCGTTCCCCCGCTGGCGTCCGGGCCGACGCCGCTCCAGGTGTAATCGATACCCAGAGAGGTATCCATCAGCGGAAATAAGGAGGCGTCGTCCTGATAACTGTTGCCGATTTTCAGATTCGACCAGGTCAGGATTTCGCGTCCGTTGAGCTCGGCGATGCCGGCATTGATGGCCTTTTGCTTGGCGCTTTCATCCAGGCTGATATAGCGAGGAATGGCCACCGCCGCCAGTATGCTCAAAATCACCAAAGTGGCGATAATTTCAAGTAAGGTGAATCCCCTGTCCGCTCTAAGCGTATCCATTCTCGGTGTGTGCAGACTTATTAAACAGGGTTCCTAAGCTGTTAACGGCTCCACACTGCTGGCTGACTCACCGTTGATGCTGATCGGGTCAAAGCTACCGATGCATTTTTAAAATCCAGGGTGCCACCGGTAGCGGCAGGTCCTACCGACCAGCTGTATTCAGTTCCCAAACTAGTGTCGACTCTTCCAAAAGTTGTAGCATCATCAACATAACCGGTGGAATTAATCTTTTCATCTGCCCAGGTAAGACTTTCTCTGCCGTTTAGTTCCGATATGCCGGCGTCAATGGCTCTTTCCTGCGCATTGGCTTCCAGGTCGATATAGCGCGGTACGGCCACAGCAGCCAGAATTCCCAGTATGATCAAAACCGCGATAATTTCTACCAGCGTGAAACCCTGCTCATTGTCTAAGATAGTTTGCTTTTTCATAACCCCTACTCCTTCCTTCCATGGTATGCCATTGCAATCAATAGCGTAATAACCTCGCAGATTCAACCGCAAAATTCCCCCTTTTCGGATGATCTGCGGGTGCTGACAGGCCACATATCTGCATAAATAATGCCAATAATCTTGAAGATTCGTTGAATTAAACTTATATATATAAATTTCAATTAGTTATAAAAATAACACCAATAAATGATGATTTGACCCTAGTTTACAATTTGTGAGTATTCTTCAAAATTTGAAGAATATTGGCAGGGCAAAGCATCAAATTTCGTTGTTTTTGATGCTTTTGACATCGATACCGTGTTTTTTGATGCGGTGCCACAGGCTGCGCTGGTTGATTCCCAGCAGCTCGGTGGCCCTGACCTGGACACCACCGGTTTTGCGTAGGGCTTCGATGATCATGCTTTTTTCGATTTCCCTGAGACGCTCGTCCAGCGGCAGGTTGGCGGCGGGCAGTGATACGCTGTTGGATTCGCTGTTATTGAAAACACCGGTGACTTTTGCGGGCAGCTGGGCGGGCTCGATAAATCCGTCTTCGGCAATCACGGCCGCGCTTTCGACAACGTTTTTGAGCTCCCGGATATTGCCCGGCCAGGCATAGGCCATGATCATTTGCAGGGCCACCGATGAGATCTCGACCTTTTTGGAAAGATGCTGCAAAATATAATCAACCAGCAGAGGGATGTCTTCTTTACGCTCGCGCAGCGGTGGCAGGTGCAGGGTAAAGACGTTCAGGCGATAGAAGAGGTCCTCTCTGAATTGGCCTTCCTGAACCATTTTTTCCAGGTTCTGATTGGTGGAAGCGACAAAGCGCACATCCACTTTGATGGTGCTGCTGCCGCCCACACGGTAAAACTCCTTTTCCTGGATGACGCGCAGAATTTTGGACTGCAGGTTTAAGGGCATATCACCGATTTCGTCCAGAAAAATGGTGCCTTTGTGCGCCATGTCAAATTTACCGGGCTTGAACTTGGTGGCGCCGGTAAAGGCGCCCTTTTCGTGGCCGAACAATTCACTTTCCAGAAGCTCCTCGGGAATCGCGGCGCAGTTGAGCTTGATAAAGGGCTTGCCCTGGCGGTCGCTGTTTTCAAAGATACTGGTCGCCACCAGCTCCTTGCCGGTGCCGCTTTCGCCGAGGATCAAGACCGTCGAATCCGAGGGCGCGACCTTTTTGATCAGGCCCAGCAAGCCCCGCATGGCCAGGCTCTCGCCGATAATATCCGGAAAAAAATGGCGCGCATCCATGCGGCTGAGAACCGATGTGACCCGATCAAACACGCTGGCGAATTGATCGATATGATCAATCGACCAGTCCTTTTTGGTGTTGGTTTTCTCGCCGGAAAGCGAGGCCAGCTTGCGCGCTTTTCTCACAAAAAGCTCAACGGGTTTCAATATAAATCGAACGAGCAAAAATCCAGTGGCAAAGGCGGTAGCACCCAGTATGAGAATCAACCAGAAAATCGGCTGGGCGGATTCCAAACCCTGGGTGAGGCTGTATTTGGTCAGCCGGAAGGAAATGATGGCCGCCAGGACCGTCAATCCGGTGATAATAAAAGGAATGATGATGTAGAGGCTGATATAAAATCGTGATTGACGCATCTTAATTTAGGTGTCAGGTGTCGGATGTCAGGTGTCAGGCTCTCGGGCCCCATGGCCTTTTGCTAGCCTCTTTACCCGTTGGCTTTAAACAAAAACAAGTAGTGATTTCAGGCTCCTGTATGAACATTAGTGCCCTGACACCTGAACACTGAAACCTGAAACCCGCTTTACTATCTGGCAATCAACGTCAGATCCCACATCGGCAGGAATATCGCCAAGGCGAAAAAACCGACCACTGCCGCCAGCCCGATGGTCAGCAGCGGGCCAATGGCCTCTGACATTTTTTTCATTGAATACTCCACTTCGGTATCATAATGGCTGGCGACTTCCTGCATCATGGATTCCAGATTGCCAGATTCCTCGCCGATGGCCACCATATTGATGAGCATGGGCGTGAAGTACTTAGTCTCGCTCAAAGGGCCTGCAATGCCGCGTCCCTCAGCCAGACGATCTTTGATGTTCTCTAGCTCATTGCCGATGGCGGCATTGCCAATGGTTTCCGATAGCATGTCCATCGATTCCAGCACATCGACACCACTGGCCTGTAGGATTGAAAAAATACTGGCAAAGCGTGACACGGCACTTTTGATAAACAAAGGCCCGATCAGCGGAATCTTCATGAATAACGTATCCCGCGCGAATTTGCCCTGCTTTGTTTTTAAATAATAATACAAACCCATCGCGATCAAGACAGCAGCGCCGATAATGATATACCAGTAATTAAATAAAAGTTTGTAAAGCAGAATGCAAATCTGGGTCGGCAGGGGCAATTGCAGCCCGGCGTTTTCAAAAATCTTGGCAAATTTGGGAATCACCTGGGTGATCAGGATCAAAAATGCCGTGAACAAAAAGACCACCACGATTATCGGATATGTAAAGGCGGATTTGATATCCGATTTGACCTGATGCTCGTGTTCGATGATATAGACCAAGCGGTCGAGCACATCCGGCAGCGCCCCACTGGCCTCGCCGGCTTTGATCATGCTGCAGTACAAGGGTGAAAACACCTTGGGGTGATTGCTAAAAGCTTCATGAAGACTGGCGCCTTCTTTGATATCCTGGTGCATCCTACCGAGGATAGCCCGCAGGCGGGGATTTTCGGTCTGTTCTTCCAGGATCTCGAGCATGCTGATCATGGACACCCCGGCGTTGAACATGGTTTTGAACTGTTTGGTAAAAAGGATCAATTCAGGCGCCTTGACCGGCGACAACAATTCCCTGATTTTCGACATCTGAAAACTACTAATGGCCGCTTGCTCGGTTTTTACCTGGGTGGGGATGTAGCCCCGGGCTGCCAGCAGGCTGTTTGCAGCTTCCGGAGAATCGGCTTCGATCTCACCGCTGGTGGTGGCGCCGGTTTCGGTAATCGCCTCGTACTGATATGTTGGCATCTCGTTCCTCGCTCAGAGGTTCAAAGGTTCAGAGGTTGCTTATCCAAGGTCATTTGTTACTGGGTTAGTAGCTGCTGGCAGCGAAAACGCGCAACCCGCAAAATTAAATCTAAGTTGAGCGCTTGTCGAGGTTGCCGCAGCTACACTGCAGATGTCGTTTCGCTATAGTTTTCTATGCGGAACGGCATCTAACACAGTAGATGCGGTGAGATCGGCAAGCCCGAAGGGTTTCAAATTAAAAAAACAAAAATAAGGCAGAATTCCTTTCCTATAAATAGTCCTATTTTATAATTTGAAACGATCAATTTAGATTAAAGGAGTACCGCTGACCCAGCCTCTTCCAGTGTGGTAATGCCCTTGAGGGCTTTTTCAGCGGCGTTTTCTTTCAACGACGTAAAGCTACCGGAATTTATGGCGGCCTGATGAATCGCATGCGAGGATTGCCGTTTTAAAATCAGGTCCTTGATCTCATCATTGATGGTCATCACCTCATAGACACCGGTACGTCCCTTATAACCGGTGTGCATGCAGTTAAAACAACCTTTGCCCTGCACAAAATTAGCGTGGGCTTTGTTGTTAATCCCCCAGGATTTCAATATTTCTTTTGAGGGCTCATAGTTGGTCATGCAATTGGGGCATACTTTTCGAACCAGCCGTTGGGCAAAAGATACCGTCATGGTCGAAGAGACCAGAAACGGCTCGATGCCCATGTCGATGAAGCGCGTAATGGCGCCGGCAGCGTCATTGGTATGCAGCGTGCTGAACACCATATGGCCGGTTAGAGCCGCTTGCACAGCCAGGGTTGCGGTTTCACTGTCACGAATCTCACCTACCATGATAACATCCGGATCCTGGCGTAGAATGGACCGCAACCCGCTGGCAAACGACATGCCGGCTTTGCGATTTAATTGTACCTGTCTAATTTTTTCGATGCGGTACTCAACCGGGTCTTCAACGGTGATAATGTGAACTTCCGGCTGGTTGATTTTCTTCAAGATCGAATACAGGCTGGTACTTTTTCCGCTTCCCGTAGGCCCGGTGCTCAATATCATGCCGTGGGGTTTGACAATCATTTTTTCAAGATTGGCGCGATCTTTTTCTGTCATGCCCAGCCGCTCCAACGAATAGATGCTGTTGCTGGTGTCCAGCAGACGCAGCACCATGTTTTCCCCGTGAATGGAGGGAATGGTGGACGCACGGATATTAATGTCTTTGTTTTTCATCTTTACTGTGAAGCGCCCATCCTGGGGAATTCTGGAAACAGCAATGTCCATGTTGGCCAAAATTTTCAGACGCGAGATGATCGGCAGAAACATGCCCTTGGGAGGGGCGGGCACCTCGTGAAGCTTGCCGTCCACGCGGAAACGTAC
This sequence comes from Desulfobacterales bacterium, assembly GCA_030066985.1. Lineage (NCBI taxonomy): Bacteria > Pseudomonadati > Thermodesulfobacteriota > Desulfobacteria > Desulfobacterales > Desulfobacterales bacterium. The sequence goes on along the minus strand of JASJAN010000029.1, from coordinate 18,165 downwards.
CTGAACATATTGTTTCTCTGGGCTGATATGGATATCACTGCAGCCTTCACGAACGCCCTGTGAAAGAATGGAGTTGACCAGACGGACCACCGGGGCTTCTTCGGCCATACCCTGCAGTGAGCTGACCTCGACATCATCAAGACTGGTGGTTTTCTCGGCACTCTTGTCAATTTCCATTTCCTCCATGTCCTCGAGAACATCGCCGATGCCGGAATAGGTGCCGTAGACAGTAGTCAGTAGCTGGTTAAGGTGCTGCTCGGTGCAAATAACCGCTTCCACTTCACAGTTGGTATAGACTTCGATCGTATCCAGAGAATTGATGTCCAGCGGATCGGTCATGGCAACGGTGAGCAACAGCCCGCTTTTTTTCAACGGTGCCGCCTGGCAGCGATGCGCAATTTCAGCTGAGAGCAGCTGAGCCAGCTCCACGTCCACCGTAAATTTATCCGGCCGGTATTTTTCCAATTTTAACTGGCTGGATACCAGATCCACGATCTGGGATTCGCTGACGATGCCCTCGCGCACCAGAAATTGGCCCAGTTTCAGTTTGCTCTTTTTCTGATATGGTAGTGCTTTTTCGAGCTGCTCCTGGGTGAGCAACCCGCCTTCAACCAGAATTTCTCCTAATTTTTTACGTGCTTTCACTTTAGATCTCTCTTATGGTTAACGTGTCGGATACTCACACAAGCTTATCAGACGGTCGGCATCTTTGGCCGGCCGGTCTTACTCTTCCTGAGCCTGGAGCGTTGTATCCTGCGAAAAGCGTGCAAACGGGTTCGCAAAAAAAACGCTATTGTCATTCCAACTCGACAACACTTTGCCTCCCGGCGCCAACTCTTCCGGCAGGCCGCTTAATTTTTCCAGCGCAGCATCCGCACTGTAAAAATACGCTTTGAGAACAATTGCAAAGCGGTTACCTGACTGAGGGTTCCAATAGGGTATCATGCGCGCCGGGGGTGCGGTGGCCGGGTAGTCGCGTAAAAAATGATAGGCTTTGTCCAGATCGTCTTTTTCATCGAGCAGGACCCACCACGCGCTTTGGTCTGCAGTTCTCACCGAAACCGGAATGGCCGGCATGGCAATCGCCTGATCCACATCCACCAGATCAGGATCATCTATTGCCGGATTGGCCAGAATCACAGAGCGAAAATACTTTGAATTGAAGCTGCCGTATACCATCTGAATCACAAACGACAGGGTATCATAGCGTTTCAGCGTAATATTGCCCAAAATAGGCCCATAGGTTTTTTGGCCTTCAATCGGATTGGCTGGTTTGGAAGCTTGCTGAACCGTCGTGCTTAATGCCGCTATTGAAGGCATTTCGCCGCTTGCAGCAGGCGCAGTTGACGTTTGCGTGTTTTCCGCGACGCTTGTCTGTTCGGCTACCGTGATTTGAGAATCAGTAGGGCTGGTTTCTTGGGCCGCAAGGGTATCTTGATTGGAATCGACGGCAGGTTCCGATGCCGATGGGTTGTTCTGCTGGGCGGTTGTTTCAGCAGCAGCACTTGGATTACCTTCAGGCGGCGCAATGACCGGCTGCAATGTTTGCTTCTGACTGAGCATAAGCCCCTGGGGCCATAGCGCCTTTATTTTTTCCGGCATCAGGAAAGCAAAAAAGATCAGGGCCGCTGCGACGGCCAGAGCAGCAGTGGCAACTGCCCCTTTCCAGCGGCGCGGCTCACCCGGAAAGGCGCGTTTGATGCAGGAGCGAACCAGCCCGGCGCTAATCCGTTTGCGATTCTGGACGATCATGGCCAGAATGCAATGATGGCATAAGTTAATGATTTTGCGGGGATACCCACCGCTGGTCCGATAGATTTTGAGCATGGCCGGGTAGCTGAAAAAGTCAAGCTTCTTATGGGTATCCTTTGACTTTTCCAGACGGAACTTGATCATCAACCGCGTATCGCGGAAATTTAAAGGCTTCAGATAATGATACAGATTGATGCGGTCGGCGAAATTGGCATATTTTTTAATCGTGTTCTCGAATTCTTTTTGAGCAAATATAATAATTTGCAGCAATTTGTATTCGTTGGTTTCATAATTTAAGAATTCGCGCAGAATCTCGAGGCAAAAAGGCGGGATTTTCTGGCCCTCGTCGATGATCAGCACAGTGGTTTTATCTTGCTGGACACCGCTTTTAAACAGGTGCTGTTTGATCTGCTCTTTGATTTGCCATTCGTTGCTGGGCAGCTTCACATCATTGCCCATCAGCAACTTACCGACCGTAGTCAGTACCTCCTGGGCATCGGCAAAGTGAGGGTCTAAAATCAAGTGGGTGGTAATCTCATCGCGGCGGGCAAAACGCCGGATGAGTTGGCGGCACAACGTGGTTTTACCGGTTCCCACGTCGCCGATAATGACATTTAAGCCGCGGCGCAGCAGCAACGACAATTCCAGCTTCTGCAGGCACTCCTGGTGCTCCCGGGAATGAAAGAAAAAATCAGGGTCCGGTGAGTTTGAAAACGGCTCCTGCTTTAAATTTAAAATATTAAAATAATCCATCGCGGTCTATGGCCTAATCGCCGGCTTGTGGTTTTGGTACCTGCAAAGAACGTTTTGCTGCTAAACGGTCTTTTGCGCAACCCATCGCACCGTAATACCGTATGACAAAGTTAAGATAATGCCGGGGATGGTCCCAAGGTGCCCAAATTGCCCTTTGCGATCCCAGGTGCCAAAAGGGTGTCGGGAAAAGGAGTGCCGGAAACGATTGATGTCATCTAAAAGGTGCGGGGAGATTTGTTGAATACGTCAGATGTTCGCCTGCGGCCCTGAGGCATATTTCATTCAGGCACTCGATTTTTGGTTTTTGCTTTTCCTCCTGCTGTTTGGATCAATACTGATCCGCGTCCTTACCCGATGGTCTAACTGCGCGGTGGCGCCGCCTCCAGGATGTGCGGTGTAATGAAAATCAACAGATCCTCGAGCCGATCATCGGTGCTTTTGCGTTTAAACAGGTAGCCCAGTCCGGGGATGTCTTCCAAGAACGGAACCCCGGTGTCCGAGCGACTGGTGGTTTCTTTGTTCAGACCACCGATGACGATGGTTTGGCCATCCAGTTGAATGACGTTGGTCTCGGCATTTTTAGTAATGATCGTCGGATTGCCGAGGACGGTTCTGGAAAAATCGGCTTCATCTTTATGAACATTGACATACATTTTAAGGGTATTGTCATCGATCACGTGCGGCGTGACTTTCAAGCTCAGCACCGCCTTTTTAAATTCAACGTTGACCTCACCGTCTTCTACGGTTTGAAAGGGAATATCCTCACCGCTTTCTATAAACGCGGTCTGATTGTCCAGGGTGGTAATCGATGGGCTGGAGAGAATGTTGAGCTTGCCTTTGTCCTGCAGGGCAGACAGCTGGGTGGCCAAAAGAACATCGCCGAGGTTCTGGTAAATGAGCCCCAGCGAAAAAGGTTCATAACCGCCCAGCGCCTGGGCCGGTAAATCCACCACCGTGTCTGAGGTCGGGTCTACGGCCGAGCCCACCGTATCGCCCAGCACGCCGCTGTCGCGGCCGGTGCCAAACCCAACGCCGGTGCCTTTACCGGTTCGTATCAGCCCGCCCCACTGGATACCCAGTTCACGGGCCACATCCTTGTTGGCTTCCACGATATAAGCTTCGATCAGTACCTGGGGTGTCGGCTTGTCCAGCTGGTCAACAACCGCAACAATGGTTTTCATGTCGCTGCGGATGGCCTGGATGATCAGAGAGTTGGTGTGGCTGTCGACCAGAATGGAGCCGATGGGGTTGCCGTCCTTATCGGCGGTCAGAAATTTTTCCAGGTTATCCTTCAAATTGTCGGCGGTGGCATATCGAACGGGAACGATGCGGGTTAGCGGTTGCTCGGTCAGTGTCAATTCTCGCTGCCGGGCCTGGCGTTTGAGATCCTCTTCCATATCATCGGCGGTCATGATGCGAATAATCTCACCCTCCCAGGCGTAGCTGAGGCCCTGTGTGCGCAGAATGCCTAAAAAAACCTGGTCCCAGGGCGCCTGGGCGATATTGATGTTGATCTTGCCGGATACCGCCTCGCTGACGATAATATTTTGATCCGACGCACGGGCCAGTGCACGCAATACCACCGACACATCGATGTCGGTCATCTTGAGGCTGATTTTGCGCGTGGGCAGCGGTTTTTCGGCGATATCATCAATTTTGATTTCTTTGGGTGTTACTTTAGGCTTGATGATGTTCGGCTGCTCGTCGATGGGTTTGGGTTTGCCCGGCGAAAAGCCCTTAGAAGTTTCCGCCTTGGTTTTCCATTCGTCAAAAAATGGGTCCTGCTTTTCCAGTTTGGGGCTGGCACAGCCGCCGATCAGCAAAAAACAGATTCCCACTGCGACGATGATATACCCTAGCCTGTTGTTTAGTTTGACGCAATTCATAAGTTTTCACCCTAATGGTTATTCTTCCAATGGATAAATAAACCTTTTTTTGCTGCCGTCTGTCGAAACAATGACCACTTTGGTCGGTGTGATGCTGGCCACCTTATAGTCGCCCACTATAAGTTGATCACCAGGGGCGTATTCAAAACCGTTTATGATGGCAAACTTTTTATCGCCCATCTGCATAAAGCCGGTGTAAGTAAGATCGGGTCGAGGGCCGGTTTCCTGGATGACCTTTTTCTGCCGGTCTATCTCCTCCTTGGGCTTGTCGGTTAACTCGGCCGTTATCATCGGGTCCTGCTTCCATTTGGTTTCGGCCCGCGAAATGATATATTTATCTTCTTTTGACATCCCTGCCTTGGATGCGTCGGCAACCTTGGTAATAAAGGCATTTAAATTGTCCAGCTGGACAGCGGCGCTGACCACTCCCGGCTGTGAGGCTTTATTATTACCCTTGCCCTCGAAGAAAAGAGCATAAATACCGTATACCACACTCAGCAGCATCAAACCGACAATTATTTTTTCCCGTTGGCTCATAATCTTAAGGTTTCAGGTTTCGGGTGTCAGGTGTCAGGTTGCTGTTAAGCTTCCTACCTTTCACAAACCGAGATTAGAATATAATTCTTTCAACGATTTTTAACTTTTAATTCACAATTCGCAATTAAAAATGAAATTATTCCTGCGCCAGCCAGAGTTTTATTTCAAGCTCTCTCGACGCCTTTTGAGGACGTATGCTGATTTCCTCGATGTGCTCCAGAGATGGAATCGATCCCAAATCAACTAAAAACTCACGGAACTTATAGAAATTGCCGTTGAGTCGAAGCTGCATTGACAGGTAGCCGGCATCCTCCACCATCGAACTGACATCGGTTTTAACGTCTTCGAGTTTTAAATTGTGACGGGCAGCAATTTCCTGAAAAACGCTCGAGATGGTATTGATATCGCCATGGGTCAATTTTGTTCGTTCCGGAACGGGTAGATCCGAAGGCGGCAACACCTTAGACCGTTTCAGCAGGCTGTGGAATACCGGCGTCAAAATGCGCTGCTCTTCAATACGCGCATTTAACTCCTTGATTTCCTGGTCCAATTCACCGGCTGCTCTTTCCGAGGGCAGAATGATCAGCAGGAAAAAGGCCAGAATTCCCACCACGCATACAGCGAGTATCATCAGGCTTTGGGCCAAGGGTTTTTTTAACATTCGATCTGCCATTTTAATTCTTTTTCGTATGGTTTGCCGGTCGTTTGTCTATACCAGATTCAGTTGGGCCTTAAACCGCAAGACCTCATTGTTTCCTGAAAACTCAAATGATTTGGTGCTGATATCCGGCTGATCAAATAACGGCGAATTTTTTAACTCCATTAAATAACCGGCCAGCGTCGATTCCAGCGTGAGGCGATCGCCTTGAACGATGCCTTCCAGAATCAGTAATTTAGATTGCGGTGGAGGGCTGGCCTTTTTCTTTTTGCCCTCTTGCGGCGGTGCTTTTTTCTGCAAAGGGCCCAATTGCGTGGATATGCTCAGTAAACGAACATTTGGCGGCGTCAGGTCAACGACTTCGCTAATCACCGCAAGATTTAAATATTTTTGACCAATAGCCCGGTCAGATTTGTTTTTCTGACGGATTTGCTCAACCAGTTTGAGGATCAAGTTCTGATCAACCCGCAGGTTGTATTGCTCTATGTGTTGGGTCATTTTCAGTTTTTGTTCCTCTTTCTCGCGAATGAGCCGCTCCTGCCAGAACGAGAACCCGACACAGGCCACCATCAGGAGTGTAAAGAGCGCAAACACACCGCGGTTAATCAGCTGGTTGCGTTCGGCCTTGCGCTTGTCCTTATAAGTATATAAAAAATTCGGTGTCCGCGAATTATCCGCCAGTCCCATGCCCACCGCCGGCGCAAAGGAGCTTTGTTCGGATACCGAATCCGGAATCGGCACCAGCGGCAGAAAGTTTGAACTGCTCTGAAAAGGGTTCAATACTTCAGTAGGCATGCCCAACTCTTCGCCGATATAATTCAAAATCCGTTGATGCGGTGTTGCCCCGCTGGAGATATATATTTTGCCGATTTTGGCGTTTTCAAAGTTCAAGGCGTAATGGCGAATGGTGCGCTCCAGCTGCCGCACCAGTCGTTCCAGCGCCGGCTGGATCATTTGAAACACCTTGTTTTCATCGATGATAGGCCTCTGTCTGTTCGCATCACCCGTGCCCGGCGTCTGAAAGTGACCGAAGAAATATTCCTGGGCTAATTTCAAATCGAGCTTCATCTTTTTCTTTACGGCTCGAATCCGGCCGACCTCCTCATCGGGCGACTTGACCAATGAAAGACCTTTGCTAGTGCCCTCAATTTCTTTCTGAAGAGACTCCATCATGGTGCGCACACCCGCCTTAATACCGCGTGACAGCGTCAAATTGCCCTCTCGGAAAATATCAATCCGCGACCAGTCGCGCCCGATATAGAGGCTGGCCACATACTCGCCTAAAGCCTCTACGCGACGCGTGCGCATTAGGGTCTGAAATGCAAACGGAACGATGGATATGCCGGATAAAGGAAATCCGGCTTTGGCAAACATATCTCGCAGGGCGACGACTTCGACTTGCGGCACGGTATAGGCGAGCACATCCATTTGGGGAGGTTGTTCATCCAGTACTTCGCTCAAAATTTCAAAGTCGAATAGTTTTTCTTCTTCATCAAAAGCCGATTCTCGCTGGTACGTCCAATAGATGGCGTTTGGAATCTGGCGGGAGGCGACTTTCGGTATTCGGAACTGACGGGTTTCCACCCGGGCAGAAGAAATGGTGCACCACATGTCGGCATTTTTGTCCGCTCCGCAAAAGTCCAACAGTGTCGGTCTCAAAAACTGATAGAAATCCGGGTTCTCTCTGGGGATTTTAGGATCGAAGGGTATTCGAGCATATTCGAGCAGTTCGTGGTTTTGATCCGATATGCGTTTCAGCTTAACCAGCTTGAGGTCATCATATCCGATATCGACACCGACGGTGATGTTTTTCCCGATTGAAAATGAGCTCAGAACCGATGATTTGACGCCGCTGCTTTTTTTTCGCGACGGTTTGGCGGCGCCCTCTATGTCGACTTCTCTGTCGGTGCGGATTAGCTCAAGAAGTCTCTCTGTTGAAGAAATCTCATTCTTTTTGGCCAAAACTGCTCTCCCCTGAAAAATCAAAGCGGGTCAATCTTTTGTCCTGATAAAACTGCAACGGGTTGCGGGCTGCGTTGTGGCATCACCTGGCAACACAGCCGCTGAAGGGCCTGCCTGCTATTTGCCAAAACGGGCAACCGGCGCCGCTTGCGCTATGATCGGCAACAAAAACGGCACATATGATTCCGCTTATGCGCATGGTGCAAAATACTGCCATGCGGTGCAGCCGCGCCTTTATCCAATCACTACCGCTGATCAGCTCGACTACCCGCGAATTCGTCGTGCCGATAAAATTTCATATTTGAGTTGGGTCTCATCAAATAATGACGAGTAACAAGTAACTACATTAATTAATTCATAAAATTAGCTTTTTGTCAAGAAATAACACCTTAGCGAAAACCATTGGTTTTCAAGCGCTTTGCAGAATCTGATATGACCTTGAAAGTTGCCTTAAATTCGGGATTCAAGGCCGTTCCCATATCTATGCGACTTTATAAGTAAAACAAATAATTTGCAAACTTTATCTGCTAATTAAACATGCTCGCGGGCTGCTTTCCTTGTTGATGCCATCATACCGGCGCCATGCATTGAATAATTGTCCGGTCCCGCCGAGTCATCTGATTCCGATTGATGGCTACTAAACCAAACAAGCATGGCATTGAAGGCGAATTTTACAAATTATGTAGCATCAAAATTTCAAAATTTGAAATAATTCTAATCTGTCGGGAGTTTATAGCGTGGCGTTTTGCGGCGATCTTTACTTTTACGCCGATCGTCTCCTTTGCGCCTTTCAGGGAAATGCATAGTATAAGAGTAAGTTCGACGATCCCCCCCGGAACGCCTTCCGCCATTGTCGGTTGATGTGAGGTTTTGCTTTTGCTCGTTCATAGTTTTTTCCGCTTGAGATTCCATTTTAATTCTCTCGTCATCCACGCACTCATTCAAAGATTCTAAAAGGAATTTTCAGTATGCGGCACAGCCGTCCAGCCGGATCATATGGGGTTATCTGACAAAATGGCTCTCCCCAATGATACCTTGAGATGTGTTTGCCGGGTCTGTGCTCCTCTGTGTTTGCCCTTCGGAATTCCGTTTGGCACTTTCGCATGCAGGCTATTTTATCCAGGCCAGATAGGTCGTGTTGAGAATTTTCAACCTCAGATGAAATGTATAGCAAGTTTTATTCCATGATATTTGTTTTTGTCCGGAAAATTACGGTTGCTGCGAACCGCGTTTAAATTGGCTGTAACTTCATTAGGATAGATTCACGTTCTTCGGGACCTCGAATCTGTAAGGTGTTGAGCCTGCTTCTGTTTGTGGGCTGAAATGGGTATTGGTTTACCCAAAGATGTGAAAAAGAATTCCTTCGGAATTCTAAGGTTCAGAGTTCAGGGTTCAGAGGTTCCAAGGTCGCGATTTGTGCAATATTAGGTCGTCTGCGTTTTCGAGGACGAGCACGAGGACGACGACGAGGACGAAAGATCCAGTTATTCATCGTACTCGTCCTCGGTTTTTATCCAATTGGGCTTAAGACTTACACGGCGCACTCCCGCCTGGAATTCCAGCGCTACTGCATAAGCCAGCCGCCAGTAGCTAGTGCCACAACCTTTGAACCTTGCTCGCCGCGCCGTAGCATTCGCGAAGGCGGGTGAACGCAGAACGGTGAACCTTGAGCCTTAGGGATTAATCAGATGCATCCGGTGGCTGTTCGATGCTGAGATCTTTGATTTTATATAGCAGGGTTTTGTAGCTGATATTGAGGATTTTAGCGGCTTTGCTGCGATTCCAGCCCGTTTTATCTAACACGTAGGATATGACTTCTTTTTCAACCCGATCCAACGCTTTTTTGCGGACTTTCTTCAAAGACAATGATGACAGATTCGGTGGTTTATCACCATCAGCCCCCCAGAGGTCGACCGGGATAGAGGGCTTGGCTTCGCCTGGCGGAAAGTCGGCACCACGCTGCCGGGGGGCTGCCGTGTTGAGCAGGTCGTCGATGGTTTCTTCACCTTCTCCCAGGATCATAAACCGCTTGAGCACGTTTTGCAGTTCTCTGACGTTGCCAGGCCATTGGTAGCTGGCCATTTTTGAGATGATGTTCTGGCTTGGGATTTGAAGCTTTTTATCACCGAACATCTGGCTGTATTCTTCAATGTAGTGTTCAATCAGATGCGGGATGTCCTCTGAGCGATTGCGCAACGGCTCAATATAAATTTTAATGGTGCTGAGACGGTAATACAAATCTTCCCTGAACTCGCCATTTTGCATATCATGCTCGAGCTCGTGGTTGGTGGCTGCGATGACCCAGGTATCTGCGGTCATCGCCTTTTCAGAACCCAGCGGCGTAAAATCACCGCCCTGAAGCACGTGCAGCAGTTTGGATTGAAGCGGAAGGGACATGTCGCCGATTTCATCCAGAAAGAGGACTCCGCCGTGAGCCTGCTCGAACTTGCCGCGTTTGCGGCGATCGGCACCGGTAAATGCCCCCTGCTCATAGCCGAACATTTCACTTTCCAGCAGGGTGTCCGGCAGGGCGGCGCAATTGACCTTTACAAATGGTTTACCGACGCGGTTGGACTTATGGTATAGGCTTTGAACAATCAATTCCTTGCCAACGCCGGTTTCACCATAGATGATGGTGTTCAGGCCCGTATCGGCAATCTGATCGATAAGCGCTCTGATGCGCTGAATATTTTGACTGACTCCGATTAACTTGGGTTCCATAGGCATCCAGATGCAAAATCTACGATTAATTTACACCACAGAGACTACTGAATTTCAACTGCAAATATTTGATAAGCCCAATTAGCTGAGCCTCATCAGCAATTTTAGTTAATCCGCTTTTTTCGCAAGCGGCAGGATGCGGGACTGGTCATCAAAGCTGACGGCCATCCCCTGATTATCGGTTCGCAGAACTTTCCCGGAAGCTTTAATCCAGGCCTGCTGCGCATTTTGCTTTTTTCTGCCCCCCAGTGTCAGAATCATATCCACATTTACTTTTGAGCCTATGGGCAGCGGCGCATCGGTAAGCAGATAAACGCCACTCATTGAAACATCTCTGGTAACCATGTTTCCCAAGTCTGTCTGACCAGTTTCGCCGGGCATGGAAACAAATGCTTCCAATTCTAAGTCAAATCGCTGCACCTTCCTTTTTTCAATCACGATGACATTCCTTTGCGTTTTCAGGGGAAAACCGCCGGAGGGAAACCAAAGCCCTCAACGAAAAGCCTATCGGAATTGATCTGGTCGGACGAGGCTTCGATTTAACCCCTTTTAGCGTTAAAATTAAATTTTGACAACAATAATATGCAAATTTTATAACTTAACGTCAATCGGGCAAATGGACTATCTTTTTATTAGATTGGGTTACCGCCAGGTACCACAAAAGTACTAGTTCAAGCGAGCGGATACGCTCGCTTGGTGTTATTTGTTAATCGTTATTCGTTAATTGGTGAATAGTTGAACCCATTCGAAATGCTCGAATACCATCGTTTATGATTTATTTTTGACAGGATCTACAGGATATTGAGGATTTTTTTCTTAGTCGCTCTCCGGACGAGAGCGACTAAACTCAATCCGCTTTCAGCGGAGTAAATACCTTTGGTGATACAATTTAACTCAAGGACTGGCGCCTATGATATAAATTGCCAGCTCATTTAAATGAAAGCACGAAACCCTCGTCGCAGGCGATTGGATTTGGCCGTTCTCTTCCGGAGAACGGCCAAAAGGATCCTGATAATCCTGTAAATCCTGTCTAAGAAGATTTTATATTGTGCACAAACAATTTTAAAAAATCATATATGAAATCCCCCATTCACGCGGGGACTGTGATCACCTGTTTTGGGGACAGCTTCTACTACCATTCTTTATTTGATGTTTTTGTAGCGGGTGTGAACATCAATGCGTCAAGGCCAATAACTATTAACAAATAACCAGTAACGCGGTATCCTTTATAGATGTTTGGCGGCCCACAATGCGGCCTGAAGACGATTGGGGACATTTATTTTATTGTAGATGTTGTACAGATGCGTTTTAACGGTATTGCGGCTGATGTTCAGATTCTCAGCAATCTGACTGTTGTTGATTCCGGAAGCGATCAACAGGAGAATTTCGCGCTCCCTTGCAGTGAGCTGTGCTTTGAGCTCCATTGCCAACTTGCTGTCTGAATCCGAGTCGAGAATGCATTTCATCAGGTCTTTGCGGGAAAACCACAGCTCCCCTTCAAGGATGGCCGGGACCCCCTTGGCGAGATTCGGAAGCGGATCATCATCGTAAAAAACACCGCGAACACCTCGTTTGACCAGATCGTTTCCAAACGGCTGTCCGGCGCCCATATTAAAAATGGCGACATAAATCCTTTTCATATCGGCATCGAACAAGGGACGAATGGTCGACCACAAATTGCTATAATCACTGCCCAGACAATCCAATAGTACCAGATCGATCTGCTGCCCATTTCGATCGGATAATGACGCCATGTCCAATTCTTTGAGGCAGCTACATGCCAGGCCGGTTTTTTCTTCCAGGTACCAGGCCATCAGTTTGTTTTGAAACATCAGCGGCCCCACAATATGGACCTGTGTCGGTGGTGTTGACTTAGCCAAATTTCAGCCTTTTTATTCAGCGGTTTTGGGTTGCAAAAAAAGTTGGTTACAATTTTAAGTATACTGAATCATTATATATAATTGATATCAAATCTGGTCTGGGTTGTCAATTTCAATTGGCTCCCTTATAGCCTAACTATATGTAATAATATTATATTTGACCTTTTACCAAATTTATCTATCTACCGGTGTATGCCGCCAGGTTCCAAGGTTCAGGGTTCCAAGGTTCAGAGGTTAAAAACCATGAAAAAGATATAGAATCTTTGTGAACAGAGAACAAGAGTCAACCTATAAAGGTTGCCTGACAACTCCCAAACGCAGAACCCAGAACCCTGAACCTTTGAACCCATGAGCACTTGAAAATCTCTTTGTTCCCTGATAAATATTTCTAGTTAACCTTATGCACAATGGCTGGATTTTCAAAACGCTATAGAATATATATCAACTCTTCAATAGAAAACGATATCAACCAAACCCGAATAATAAGGTATCGATAAGGGGAATTGCCAGATGACCGCCATCGAAATCAAACGGAAAATAAGGGTCCACATCTGGGATCAAATGGTGTTGATCGGATTTGGACTGGCGCTGTTCTACACTATTTTCGATTCGGTTCTATACCTTTTCACCGAATATGACGTTAATTTTTTCCAGCGGCTGGTCGGGCCGGGGATCGGTGAAATATGGAGCCGATTAACGATTTTATGTCTGTTTATTATTTTTGGCGCCCACGCTCAGTATACGGTCAATCGGCGCAAATTAACCGAGCAGGCGCTGCGCGACAGCGAGGAACGCTACCGGCGGATCGTTGAAACCACCCCGGACGGGTACTACGAGCTTGATATCGCCGGCAACCTCACCTTTTTTAATGACGCCATGTGCGACCTGCTTGGATATTCCCGGGTCGAAATGACGGATATGAGTCATAGCGCCTATCTGGATGAAGACAGTTCCCAGAAACTGCTCAATGGCATTAATCAGGTTTATCGCACAAGGGATGCGGTTAAAGCATTGGATCTCATTTTCATCAGACGGGACGATTCACGCCGCTTTGCGGAGACTTCCATCGTTGCCATAACCGATGCCAAGGGGGAACTGACCGGATTTGGCGGCTTTTTGCGCGATGTTACTGAGCGCAGAGAGGCGGAGGCCCTTAAACAGGCCAAAATGGCAGCCGAAGCGGCCAATCGCGAAAAAAGCCGTTTTTTGGCGAATATGAGCCACGAAATTCGAACGCCGCTCAATTCGATCATCGGTCTCATTGAGCTGATGCTGGAAACAGACCTGCGCTCGGACCAGCGCGAAGATCTTGATGTGGTTATTTCTTCTGCTTATGCGCTCTTATCGCTGATCAACAATCTGCTTGATTTTTCCAAAATCGAAGCCGACAAATTCGAATTGGAAAATGCACCCTTTGAACTGCGGGATTTTATGAAAGATACGCTCAGTATGATGGGTATGCGCACGCAGACAAAAGGGCTTGAACTGGCATATCGCGTGGCAGCGGATGTTCCCGATCGCCTTGTGGGAGACCCGGACCGTTTGCGCCAGATCCTGCTCAACCTGATTGAAAATGCCGTAAAATTCACAGAGGAGGGAGAGATCTTTGTCAATGTAGGCTCCGCGCAGCACACCGATAAAAAAGCGGTTCTGAATTTTTCGGTCGAAGACACCGGCATCGGTATTCCCAAAGAGAAGCACAAGGACATCTTCAGCGCATTTAAACAGGTGGACGCCAAAACAACCAATCAATATGGCGGAACCGGACTGGGTCTGGCGGTATCGTCCCAGCTGGTCAAATTAATGGGCGGTGAGCTAACTGTGGCCAGTGAGCCCCGACAAGGGAGCCGTTTTGAATTTGCCGCCGCCTTAAGCCGGCTGCCCGAGCAGCCGCTGGCAACGGTAGGGCCGACGGTCGACGGGCTCAACCGGGCGAGCATCCTTGTCGTCGATGACAATGCGGCCGCCAGGCGGTTGATCAAAGAGATGCTCGAAAGCTGGCAGCTGACAGCACAATTTGCCACCAATGCTGAGGAGGCTCGCCAGATCATTTCGGAAAGCAGCGCTGCCGAGGAGCCCTTTGATCTGGTGATTCTTGATTCGGATATGCCCGGCTCAGATGGCTTCAGCCTGGCACGCTGGATAAAAAACCGTCATATGGAGGATCTGCGGGTGGCCATGATGCTAACCTTTCCGCACCTTAAGCGCAAAGCGGAGTTCGGGGAACTTGGCATTAAAGCCAGTGCCACAAAACCGCTCAATCCGCCGGAGATGCTGAATTTGTTGCAGGTTGCCCTGAATCTGAAACCGGCAGCGCAGCCGCAGCCGCCAAAAGCGCCTGTATCCAAAATCAGAGCGCTCATGCAGAACCTAAAAATTCTGGTGGCTGAAGACACCCCTTTTAACCAAACCTTTATCTTGCGGCTGCTTGAGAAAAACAATTTCCAGCCGATTCTGGTTGAAAACGGGCGTCAGGCCGTGGACGCATTTGACCCGGATATGTTTGATGTTATCCTGATGGATGTCCAGATGCCTGAAATGGACGGTTTTGAGGCCACGAGGGAAATACGCAAAATTGAAGCTGAGACCGGCAGTCACATACCGATTATCGCTATGACAGCATACGCAACCGAGGGAGACCGCGAGCGCTGCCTTGAAGCCGGTATGGATAGCTATGTGTCCAAACCCATTTCGGCCAACAAGCTTTTTAAAGCCATTGAAGCCCTGGTGCCGCCTGCACCTGAAGAAGAATCTGACCCGGCCGGCGATGGGCAAAAATCAGGCAGCCCCGAGCTCGATGGGTTGCTGAAGTCATTTGAAAACGATCATAGCCTTTTTGGAGAGCTGGTTGACATCTTCATGAACGACTATCCGCAAATGCTCGATACGTTGCGCGATACTCTCAAGAACAGTGACGCCAAAACCCTGACCCGCACCGCACATTCCCTAAAGGGAATGCTGCGTAATTTCCAGGCCGAAGCTGCCGCCGATACAGCTTACACCCTTGAAAAAATGGGTCGTGAGGAGACACTGGACGATGCCGATCAGATCGTCAACAGCCTGGCCGACCAGCTGGAGCGGGTCGCGCAAAAGCTGCAGCAGCTGGCGCGGGAGATAGCTCGAAGCGGCTAGCGCGCTGCAAACTGCTCAAAGTAACGACGAAATGATGTTCTTTTGACAGGATTAACAGGATTAACAAGATTTGATTTTTTTTATTTTCAGTTTCCAGAAGAAACTGAAAATACTCAATCGCCTACGGCGAATAAAAAAGGAATCACAACATACAGCTAAGATAAAACAAGCTGTGTAGTAATGAAACATAGTAATTACGGTAATCCAATAACTTCATCCATTTTGAAATATAAAAACGCGGTGTGAAAGGGATAATGTTCAGGAAAATCATACTACTGGCCTGGAGATAAATGGGTAGATTTCCGCCGGAGGCGGATTGAGTTTTCTCACTTCCATCCGGGAAGTGAGAAAGAAAAATATAATCCTGAAAATCCTGTTGATCCTGTCTAAAAACAAACATTTGTTCTTGTCAAAGACAATAAGGTTTTGAGCTTATGAAGAAGAAGATTTTGCTGGTTGATGATGATCGGGTGCTGTTAAAATTTGCAAGTGATTTGCTGGAAAAAGAAGGTCACGAAGTGGCGACGGCCCAGGACGGGTTTGCCGCCTTGAACCTGCTGACGTCCTTTTATCCGGATATCATGTTCTTTGACCTGATCATGCCCAAGATCGATGGGGACAAGTTGTGCCATATTGTCCGAAAAATGCCCCACCTGAAAGACTGCTATCTGGTGATTTTGTCGGCTGCGGTAGCCGAGCTCGATTTTGACCACACCGAAATCGGCGCTGATGCTTACATCGCCAAAGGGCCTTTTGACAAAATGGGCAAGCATGTGCTGGCCGCCATCGAAGCCTCGGAAACGCCAAGCCAGGATGATGAATCCAAACCCATCAAGGGTCTTGAAAACGTCTATGCCCGGCAGCTGACCAAAGAGCTGCTGTCTCGCAACCACCACCTGGAAACCATTCTGGAGAGCATGTCCGAAGGTATCCTGGAGGTGTTTTCGGGCAAGGTGGTGTACGCCAATGCCAGTGCGGTCGAGATGTTCGGGTTGGATAAAGGGGATCTGCTGGCTTCCTACCCACCGGATTTATTTGATAGCAGCATTCGGGATAAACTGGCTGCCGTTTTAAAGTCCGGAGACGAAAAACGAATTGAAATCGGTGCCAAAAATCCGATTGAACTGGGCGGTCGTCTGGTGGCCATCTCATGCATACCTGTAAAGGGGGAGCCCCTGACCACCATTCTGCTGATCACCGATGTGACCGAGCGCAAACAGCTGGAAATGCGTCTGCAGCATGTTCAGAAAATGGAGGCCATCGGCACCATCGCTGCCGGCGTGGCCCACAATTTCAGAAACACCCTAACCGAGGTATTGGTCAACACGCAGGTGATTCAGATGAACAACAAGGAAAATAAGGATATCACTGAGATCACCGAGCGCATCAGCCAATCTGTCAGGCGCGGCGCCGGTCTGGTCGACGGTTTGCTGCAATTTTCACGCAAACAAATGGCCAAAGAATTCAGCACGGTGGATTTGGTCAAGGTGACCGAGGAAACCTATGAGCTCATCAAAAAATCATTTGAAAAGAAAATTGATATTCAAATTGATTTACCCGATTCCCTACCGATACGCGGCGATTATTCCGGTCTGAGCCAGGCGTTGATGAATCTTTGCAACAACGCTCGCGATGCTATGCCTGCCGGAGGGCAGTTGCTCCTCCAGGCCCGGCAGATAGGCAAGCACGCTGAATTGATCGTATCCGACAACGGGCAGGGGATGAACCGCAAAACTGTCGAGCAATGCTTTGATCCCTTTTTTACGACGAAACCCATCGGCAAGGGAACAGGTCTGGGGCTGTCAACCACATACGGTATCATCAAAAGCCATGACGGCCTGATTCATATTGATTCCAAACCCAAAAAGGGCACACGCATTGTGATGACATTTCCTCTGGTGGACGCCGGTGCTGAAATTGCGGACATGCCGTATCGGACGCAAGAAATTGCCTACGGCAACGGTGAGACCATTCTGGTGGTCGATGACGAAGAAGAAATTTTAAGGGCCATGCAGAATTTGCTCGACAGCCTGGGATATCAATCGGCAATTGCCATCAGCGGCCAGGAAGCCATTAGACAGTACAGCGCAAACAAACCGGATATCGTCCTGCTGGATATCAATATGCCGGAAATGGATGGGGGCAGCTGTGCCGAAAAGATTCTGGATCTGAATCCGGATGCCCGGATCGCCTTTGTTACCGGATATGAAGTCACGAGTCTGAATGAATTCGGCGACCGTGTAAAAAATGCGGTGTCAACCTTTCTCACCAAGCCGGTGGAGCTTGCCAACCTCAGCAGCACGCTATCTCAGATGCTCAAACAATAAGACTAGGTTTCGGTGTTCAGGTGTCAGGGAAAAAAGGACTGAGTGCTGAGGACTGTGGACTGAGCATAAACAAAGTAACAATATACCAGAGGCAAACAGAGTGTAGATGTTAGGATTTTTTTAGACAGGATTTACAGGATAAATTGGATTTTTCCTTTTGGTCGCTCTCCGGATGAGAGCGACCAAACCCCAATCGCCTGCGGCGAATAAAAAAGGAATCACAACATACAGCTAAAGTAAAACAAGCTGTGTAGTAATGAAACATAGTAATTTCAGTAATCCAATAGCTTCATCTATTTTGAAATATAAAAACGCGGTGTGAAAGTGATAATGTTTAGGAAAATTATACTACTGGCCCGGAGATAAATGGGTAGATTTCCGCCGCAGGCGGATTGAGTATTCTCACTTCCATCCGGAAAGTGAGAAAGAAAAATATAATCCTGAAAATCCTGTTAATCCTGTCAAAAGACAAAAGGGTATTTTAGTCGCGGTTAATAAAAAATTGTGGCGGCTATCCCAAAAAACCTTTGATAGAATTAACAACCCGCTGGGCCGTA